>JAAYVJ010000208.1 GCA_012517265.1 Planctomycetota bacterium
ACGGAACTGGCGGATCTTCTGGCCCAGGCCGACCGCGTCAACTTCATCCTCGGCCGGGGGGCCAACCCGGCCAACGACTCGATGGGCTTTCGCCAGCAGGGGATCATCAAACGCGAGGCGATCGTCCCCCTGCTGGCCAAGCGTCTCCGCGCCCAAGGCAAGCTGGTCACGGTGAACTCGATCTGATCGCCGGCAATTCGGTGGCGTGGACGCGTAGGGTGGGTTGAGAACCCACGCGTCAACTCGCGATCCGCGGTCTTCAAGGCCTTTTCTCAGCCCTGACCGGCGTTTCTTGAATAATTGCTGGCTGCAGTGCGACCTTATGGTAGAATCCGAAGAGAGCTTCGGGACTATCAGGGATGCGCGATGATTGATGACGAGGCAATCCTACTGGAGCGGTTCTCGACGCGCGCCGATGCCGAGGCCTTCGCCGAGCTCGTACGACGGTATGTTCGGATGGTCTACTCGGCGTCCTGGCGGGTCCTGAAGGACGAAGGCGACGCCGCGGACGTGACGCAGGAGACCTTCTTCGAGCTGACCCGCCAGGCGGGGCGGATTTCGGGTTCGCTCGGCAGTTGGCTCCACCAGGTGGCCACGCGAAAGTCCGTCGACCTGGTCCGCCGCAGCGCGCATCGAAGACATCGAGAGCGGCGCTATGCCGAGACGCAGCCCGAGGCGATCCACACCTGGCACGACCTCTCCGGCTATGTGGACGAAGCCCTGGACGATCTGGACGAATCGACGAAGTCCCTGCTCCTGGAGCATTTCCTCACCGGCAAGACCACTTCGGAGATCGCTCGGGACTGCGGCGTCTCACAGGCGACCGTCTCCCGCCGGATCAACGACGGCCTGGAGCAATTGCGGGGCACTCTCAGACGGCAGGGGCTTCTCGTTGCCGCCGGCGCATTGGGGGCGATGCTGATGGAGAACGCCGCGCAGGCCGTGCCTGCGACGGTCCTGGCCGAGCTGAGCAAGATGGCGATGATCGGAACGGGCGGTGCGGCGGCGGTTGTAGGCGGCAAGGCCGCGGTCGCGACCGGGACCGGCGCGATGAAGGCCGCCTTTGCGACGACATCGATTCTGGTCGCAGCGTCGGTGGTCGGTTACGTCTATCACTCCCGTCGACCCGAACCCCTCGCTCAACCGGCGATCGTTTCGCAGGTCGTCCAACGGCCTGCGCCGGGAAATGGCGGGAGTCGTTCGTATGCGGCAGACCATTCAGCGACAACCAGTCAAATCCAAAACGAGAGCGATCCATCGCCCGTCGCCGCGGCCCCTGAGGTCGAACAGATACACATGGCGGGATCAATTCTGGAGCCTCTGGCGTCTCCGGTCGAACCGGAAATCACCTTCGTTTCCGTGGGAGACCCGTTCAGTGGGGTCCCCACCGTCGACCTCAGGACGCCGGAAGCGGCGGTGTACAGCCTCTTGGCCCTGACCGACCAGGGGGACTCAGACCAGGTGGCCGAGTGCTTCGCCGATGCGAACGAGGTTGTCGCAGACGGGTTATATCCTCGCTATCTGGGCCAACCCATCCGCCTCGTCGAGGTGACGCAAGACGACGACACCGCTCAGGTCCGGTGGGAGGCCACGGTGCACACGCCGTTCTCGCACCAAGGCAAGGATCGCCTCCCAGGCGAACTCGCACCTCTTTGCTCCCGGCTGGTTCGAACGGGCGACGCTTGGAAACTCGTGAAGTTGGATCAATGATAGCGGAGGCGACGATCATGAGGGACGAAACGATTTGCCGTCGAAGGTTTCGGGATGCTGTTGTTCTGGCGGCGTATATTCTGGTCGTCGGCGCTCACGGCGGGACGAGGGTCCTGCACTTTCCGCCGGACCAGTACCTTGGCAGTCTGTATATCGAGGACCCATGCCTCGGCAGCGAGTACATGGAGCAGGGCCGCGACCTGTCCCTGCCCTATGGGCTGGACCCCGCGCGCCTGGTCCTGGGCGGCGACTTCGATTTCGCGAGTCTCGCGCAGGGTGATGCCGTCGTGCCCGCCGGCCGGAATGTCAAACTCATCGTCATGTTGCGACTGCCGTTGGACCGCCGCGAGCTGGCGTCGCGGCGGGAATACAAGATGTTCGGCGCAGACCGGTGCCGGGAAGACCCGGACGATTTGTCGGGGCTCTCGTCGCTCGATCCGAACGACCTGTGGGGGATCCAGGTCAGCCGCCTGGTTCCGACGGCCCGGGCGAATGAGCAGGTCCTTGAACCCATCTCGCGTCTGACCGGCCTGAGGGTCCTGCAACTGATCGGGACGGGGATCACCTACAAGGGAATGGAATTTCTCAAGCCGCTTCGCTCGCTCCGAGCCCTGGACTTGTGCAACGAGCGGTTCATCGGCAACCAGGGCCTGGCCGTGCTCAAGGACCTGCCGAGCCTGGAGTACCTCGACCTCTACACGGGCGTCACGGACGCCGGTCTCAAGCACGTGGCCCAGGTCAAGAGTTTGCGGTGGCTCCGGCTGCGGACGGGCAGGATCTGGGGCCCGGGTTTGGCGGAACTGGCCGACTTGCCGCGTCTGGAACGCCTGTGCATCTGGGGGAGCGAGCAGTCGTTCTCGGATCGCCACATCCAGTATCTGGAGGGCCTGACGCATCTCAAGAGCTTGACCCTCTGGGGGATGGCGGATGGTCTAACCGACGCCAGTCTTGCCTCCATCGGCAGAATCGAGAGCTTGGAGGAACTGCACTTCATCATGACCTCGCCGAAATTCACCCCCGCAGGCGTTGCCCACCTGAAGAACCTCAAAAAGCTCAGGAAGATCGCCCTTGCCCAGATGTCGACTCGCCGCATCGGCGAACGCTATGGTGACGAAATGGCCCGCCGGTTGGCAGATATGCCCCAGCTTGAATCGATCACAGGGCTGGCCGATCTTTCAGCCGAAGGCATGAGGGCGATGGCGACCATCAAGAACCTCAGACGCCTCCACGTTGGGCTCATGTGTCGCGCCATGCCGTACCAGGGCGACACGGGCCTCTCCTATCTGGCGAGCCTGCCATCCTTGGAAGAGCTTCGCCTGGATGGGAGCCAGGAACTGTGCGACGCGGATCTCGTCTGTTTGGAATCCATGGCTCATCTGAAGGATCTGACCATCGGCGGCGACAGGGTGACCGACGCGGGAATGTCCTCCGTGGCGAAGTTGCGCCTCCTGGAGCACCTAGATCTTCGCCTGGCACGCGTGAGCAAGAGGGGGCTGAATGAGCTCAAAGGTCTGACGAACCTCCAGACCCTTCGTCTGGTCGCGCTTCCGGAGGAGGAGGCGACAGTCGACGAAATCCCCTTGAGCATATCCTCGCTGAGAAACCTCAAGACGCTGACGATGCAGGGCGTGGCCCTGCGCGATGCGGATCTCGCTTCGCTGGCGGGCATGAGCGATCTCGAATGGCTGGTTCTAGACGGCCCCCTCACGGAGAACGGCCTGGGATTTCTGAAAGGTCTCGATTCGCTCAAGTACCTGCGGATCGACGGCATCTCCTGCCCGTCCGGCGAGAGTCTGGCCCATCTGGCGGATTTCCCACGGCTGGGCGACCTGCATCTGCACGGGCGGATCACGGACGCGGCGTTAGGCAAAATCGTCGGCTCCCCCTCCCTTTGGTCGCTCACCGCAGGCACCGACGAGCCGATCCGCCGGGAGACTATCGATCGCCTCAAACAGACGCTGCCCAGCATCGAGTACATTCACATCGACCGCTTGCCGAAGTTCCCATCGCCGTCGCAGCAGCCGGCGCCCGCTCGGCCCCGCGGAATCCCCCGGCAATCGAAGTAGACGCCGGGACCGACGACCCCTGGCGCGATCCGGAAGAAAAGGGGGAAAGAAAGGGGACATTCTACTTTTTCCGGGGCCCGTCCGCTTTGCTCGCGGCCTCCGGATGAAAAAGCAGAATGTCCCCTTTTCCCCTTGGAAGAGCAGATC
>JAAYVJ010000209.1 GCA_012517265.1 Planctomycetota bacterium
CTGGCCGAGGACGATGCTGGCGAACGGGGCGCTGGTGTCCAGGAGGACGCCTCCGGCGGACAGACCGGCGGCCTTGACCACGCCGTCGGCGACGATCTGGCGGACGTGCTCCAGCTCCGTGTGGTTGCCCTGCGGGTACCGACGGAACAGTTGGTTGTACAGCTTCGGGGCCAGTGCCAGCGTGTAGGGCCCGTGGAAGCCTGCGTTGTCGAGCTCCGTGACGGCGTTGATGATCGCGTCGACGGCGGCGCCCACCTCGGTCCACGGCTTGAGTTTGACCGTATGTGTTCCCGGCGCATTGAGCAGGCCGGTTGTGGCGCCGACGCCGTTGAAGATCAGACTGTCTTCCTGACGGGCCACGGCAATGGCGGCCTTGGCCGCTCCGGCCAGATCCAGCGGGACGCCGGACTGCTCGTGGGCCGCAATGTCGCGGGCCGGCAGGCTGAATTCGCTCCGCAGCATCGCCAGCGGAACGCCTTGGCCTGCGCTGACGGTCACGCCTTCGATTTTCTTGCCTTCGGCTTCGGCGTCGGCCAGGGGCAGGGTCTTGAACCCGAGCCCGAACGGCCCCATGACGCCGAGTATCCGCCGGCCGCTCAACTGGCTCTTGGCGGCCTCGACGACCGCACGATCGATCTGTTCCCACACGCTATCGGCAAACGGCGCGTCGCCGCGATGCAAGTACTGTTCGGACATGGCAGAACCCCTTCAAATCTGCTATCTATTATTGACGATTTACGATCTGGAGGAGGCGGCCGCGGCCTTGCTTTGCCGATCCGCGACAATGCTCCCCGCCGATCGCAAATAGTAAATCGTAATTTGTCGATTCCTCAGGTCTTCAGGTTCCCGATCGTCGGGATGGTCTTGGGCGGGGCCGGCGCTTCGGCCGCCGCTCCCTGTTCGTTCGCCAGCTCGTCGACCTCTGCGGCCCCTTGGGCCAGCAGTGCCTCTTCGTCCTTGGCCAGGATGCAGATCAGACGCTGGAACTCCCCCGCGTGGACCCGCTCCTCGTTGGCGATGTCGATCAGGACCTTCCTGGCCAGCTCGTTGTCGGTGGCGTCGGCGTGCGACATGTACTCGTGAACGGCCTCCTGCTCGGCCGCCAGGTTCAGACGCAGGGCGCGAAGCAACTCCGAATCGGTCATCTTGCGTCCGGGGACGACCCCCGAAAACGGATTGACGAACTCCGGCATGACCGGACCTCCTTTCGTGATGGATCGTGGATGATTGACGATTGCCGGCGGGACTCCCCGCCGATTGCCCCTCAACTGCCATCAGCCATCCATCCTGGATACTCCTATCCCATGTACGGTGTTTTCCAGCCGTGGTTCGCCGCAGTATAGACGCCGGGCGTTTTCTTGTACAGAGAGGGTGCAACAATTCTCAGGACCGTCTCGCGACGCGCCGTCGGGACGGGCGGCAAGGGAGACGCCCGCGCAAGAAGAGACCTGCCGCCCGGCGAACCGGAGGGCAGGTCTTCGTTCGTTCAGACGACGCGGTTCCGTCAGCGTCGGCGGAGCAGCTTGTAGGTCTCTTCGCCGCCGTTGAGCAGATGGAGGAGCGGCTGCGGCCGGTCCACGCCCTCGACAAAGCTCGGTCGGGCCGACCACGGCGTGACGCTCAGCACGCCCAGCATGTCCATCCAGTGCTGCAGCCGGGCCACCGGCAGATTCCACGTCATGTGGAAGTGATTGGCCGGCGGGTACTGCTTGTACTCGAGCATGCTGGCGTACTTGGGGACTACGAAGGTGTGCGGCCAGGTGGGGGTCGTCAGGTTGCACATGGCCTTGCCGAGCTGCTCGGGGACCTCGGTGGTCTCGGCCTCGTCCCAGATCAGGCCGAACAGACCGTTGACGCTGCTGTACGCCATGCGGGCTGCGATGCCCTGGATTCCCGCCGGGGTCATGAAGGTGACGGAGTTGCCGCCGCCGGGGAAGTAGAACTCGTCGGCCAGCGGCATCGAGACTCGTTCCATGACCTGCTTGACCGTCGTGCCGGGCGCCGCGGCCCAGTCGAAGGCCGCGCTGCCGGAGTTGTCGCCGTCGACGAGGCCCTTCTTGTACCAGTCGGCGTTCGTGTCGAGCTTCTTGAGGCCCAGCTTCTCGGCGAGGGCCTTGATTTCCCATGCCTCCCAGACCTTGCGGAAGTCCATGAACAGCGGGGGATTGCCGCCGCTGAGGTAGGTCATGAAGAGCATGGTCAGCAGGCCCTGCACGTCGGCCTCGGTCGCGTAGGGCACCGGGGCCTTGGCGCCGGTGTGGTCGAACGTGCTGTTGAAGAACGACTCCATCACGTCCGCCACCGGCAGGGGGACGCCGCGACGGTCGCTGCCCCATTCGAGTTGGCTCATGAAGCCGCCGCCGACCGCGTTGAGGTCCGCCATCAGGTCGCGGACGATCAGATACATGCCCAGGGACATGTTGAATCGCTCGCTGTCCAGGTCGTTCTTGAGGGCCAGCCGGTTTCCGACGTAGCGGTCGATCCAGGCCCGCAGGTCCTTGAGCTCTTTTTCCTTGTAGGCCTTCTTCGTGAGCATGTCGGCCAGGAGCTTCATGTCCAGCCGGGTGATCTCAATCCCGAAGGTGTTTCGCGTCGGGAGAATGTGCGCCAGGGCCGTCTCCATGCCCATCGAGTCGTGCCCGAAGACCACGACGCGCCGGCCCCGCAGCGAGACCGCGGTCACCGCGGCGTAACACCAGTCGATCAGGTTCCTGGCGGTGGCGTCGGTCATCTCGGGCTCCAGCCCGGTATCGGGCCAGGTGCCGACGTTCAGGCA
>JAAYVJ010000210.1 GCA_012517265.1 Planctomycetota bacterium
ATCGGCGGCCGGGTAATACAGGTTGTAATCCCAGAAGAGTTCGTCCCACGGCTCGTCGCTGCCGTCGACGAATGCGTAGCGATCTCGCGGCGAGATGATCATGTTGTTGTAGACCTTCGCCTTGACGGGGTAGCCCGGCAAGGGCGTGGAGGCGACCAATCGAATCCCGTGATAGGTTCGATACAGGACGTTGTTGTAGATCTCGATCGGGTCCATGCTGTTGGAACTGATCCCCCAGCCTCGCCAGAATTCGTCGCCGCCGGCGGTGTTCGTGATGATGTTGCCATAGATTCGAAAGCCGGTCCGGCTGCCGGGCGCGGGGTTCTCGCCGGAGATGACGATCCCGCCGGCGCTGGTCGCGGCCAGCCCCGTGGTGTCGTGGATGAAATTGTGGCATATGGTCATGTTCTCCATCGGCAGATGGCCCGACCAGAACTCGATGACCGACCCGGCGACGTTCCACAGGTGGTTGTGCTGAAGAATGTGGCCCGAGCCGTGGGCGACCCCGATGGCGTGGGCGTCCGTGTTGGGGAACTGGGGCGCCCCGATCTCGTGGATGCTGCAATCCTCGACCAGGAGGTTGTGGCCAACCATGCAGTTGATGCCTCTGCCCGCATGGTGGATGTTGCACCGCCGGATGGTCCAGTTGTCCATGTCCTCCCGCAGATCGATCTGGGTCTCGTAGCAATACCCCAGGTCACAGTCTTCGAGGACGACGTGATGAGACGGCGGCACCTCGCTAACGGTGCGCAAGTTCGAATCCGCGAGGACTTGGGAATTGGAGAACCGGCAATTGGCGAACACGACATAACTGCTCCGTCCCAGATCGAACCGGAATCCTTCGTTCGGGCTGTACAGCCTCGATCCCGGCTCGCCCCCATCGGACATCTTGACATAGGTCGTGTCCACGAACCAGGGCTCGTTCTGACGCGGCGCGTTGTACACCGCTCCGAAGTGCCCCTTCCATGTCGGGGTCGTCGCCCGTTCCAGCCACAAATAACCACTGCCCAGGGCTTCGACGGCCACGCCGTAGCGAAGGTCCTGTGTGCGGTATACCCCGTTGTCATCGGGTCCCACCCAGTTCACTTCGGACCGCTCGTCCCTGAAGAATCCACACAGTGTGCCCGGGGCATCCGGGTAGTCCATCGCGATGGTGATGGGATACTCCGGCGAGAAGCCTGACTCCGGGATGTAGCCCACGACCGGCGGCGCCCAATAGCTGTGACGGGCATGATACACGTGCGTGTCGCAGACATACAGAGTGTCCCCCGCCTCCACACCGCCCGGGCCCCACTTGACATGGGCGATCCCGTTGAACGCGTTGACATAGGACGTCCCATCCTGCTTGCCGTAGACCCCTGGATCGGCAACGGGGTTTCCCAGATCATCCTCCGCATCGTCCCCGTCGACCAGGGGCCGAACGTACCAGATCACGGCAGTCCGCGTCCGCATTGAACGAACAGTCGAGAACGCAGACTGCCGGGGCGGCGTCCCGGAGTCCCGCACCTTGACCCGCCAGAAGTACTCCGTGCCGGGTTTGAGAACCGGCTTCCACTGCCCATAGTGGGCAATCCATCCGGATTCCTTCATAGCCGGCGAGTCGAACAAGGCGGATTCGTCGATCTGGAAACAGTACTGCAAAGGCCCAACAAAGTCATCGCCGAAGAGCGACCCGCCTCCCGACGCCGCCAGAGTCGCGGACGGCCCAACCCCTGTGGCGCCGTCCGAGGGATAGACCATCCGAAGTTCTCCCTTTCCGGAAATCAGTTGGGCGTCGCCGGCCAGCTTGAGGTGGTTGTTCCCGGCGTTGTCCCAGATCTGGGCCGGCCCGAGACTCCCCGCCGGCCGGTACAGCCGATCCATCAGCCATTCCGAGACCAACGCAGATCTGTCGAACGACTCGGGCAATCCGTGCCGCTTCGTCTGGGAGAAGGCGGTCCAGATCTGCGAGACCTCGGAAGCCGAGAGCTTTCGATTCCACAGCCTGGCAAGGAAGATGTTCCTACGCAAGGGATAGTTGTTCATGCCCATTCGCAGGACAAATCCGTTCCGAATGCGGGCCGGGGCGATCCGATCGTTGGACCCGCCGGCGGCCGATTCTCCGTTGACAAACAGCGTCAACGTTCGGGATGCGGCCTCCCATGTCATGACGGCATGGACGTATCCCTGGTACCCCAAGGGCGATTCGAATGCAACGTGATTCGATCCATCGCCGATCTTGGCCTGAATGTGCTTGCCGAATTCCCGGGAATTCCCTTCCGATGTGCCCAGTGCAAAACCAGGGACCGAGCTGCTGGAGAGGACGAACTCGCCCCCTTTCTCGATGAACGTGGCCCATCGGCCGCCTGCCTGGTGCGGCTCGATCCGAACGACAGCCTCGACCGACAGGTCCCGGGAGTAATCCAGATCGGTGGCATGCTCGCTCTCCATATAGGCGTAACCGGAGTTGCCAAGATGCAAGAACCCGTCCCCGCAAGAGGGAGCGGATGCACAACTCCCCACGTCGCAGAGCAAGAGCAAGACAAGGGCAAATCGATTGATCTTCTTCATAGCCTGATCCCCCCTGAATCAACAAGGCACCGATTCGAGGAGCCGCTACCTCCGCGAATCAGTTCATCCCTCCGCGTTCCCACGGGGTCTCGCAAAAATCGAGTTCCGCATCCCCTTCCGTCGTACAGTACTCCGGGGTGAAGAAGACGGATGCATACGCCACGATGCCCAGAAACGGCGTCGTCGGGAATCTCCAGTCGCTGCCCACCAGAGGATAGGACATGCTGTTGATCAGCCCCACCACCATGGCCACCAGGATCGGATACGCGACGTTGTAGCCGAGGGCATCCGCCCGATATAGAATGGATAGAATGCGATAGAAGCCGGCAAAGAAGAGCGTCAGGCCGACGATTCCGGTATTGACTGCGACCGACAGAACCGAGTTGTGCGCCGAGTTGAACACCACGCCGCCGGAGACCTTGATGGACTTTTCGCCTGAGGCAAAGCCATACCCAAGGAACGGATGCTCCTGGAATGCATCCCAGAACCCTTGGTACAGTGTGGTCCGTCCCCTCAGCGAGCGGATATGCTCGGTCGTCTTGCCGGGGAAGAGGTACGGCCTGACCACCTCGAACCCCACAGTCAATACCAAGAACGCGACGGTCGAGATCAGCACGAGTCGGGTCACTGAGACCGCCCGCCCCCGGGAGGCCGCAACAATCATCAGAACACCGATGATCAGCGAGATGTTCGAGGCGGAACTCGTGCCGAGAACCACCGCGGCCAGACAGGCCGTCAGAGACCACTTGACGTCGCCAAGGCGAAGGACTCCTCGCCGAATGGAGGCCAGGGCCAGAGCCGCTCCGAATGCGCCGCTCGTCGAGAAAGAGTTCGTATGCTGAAAGATCCCTCCGTTGCGGACCGCCATCGCCAGATAAGGCAACAGGGCCGTCAGGGCTGAGAACCGGCATAGATAGCGAATTGCCTCCACCGGATCACCCACCGTGTCCAGCACGTAGGCCATGAAGAACAGCACCGCGATCAACTCCACGGCACGGTACACGACGTACGTCAGGTTGCCCGCCCAGATGCTGCTCACCATGCAGAACACCAGATAGGCCAGAAACCACTGGGTGGGCCCGCGCAGGGTGTTCACAGCACTTTCGCGGGCCTTGGATCGCAGGACCAGGAACAACATCAACAGCGTCGCGACGATGTTGATGCCGTTCTGAAAATCGACTTCGGCGTATTCCGAGATCGCCCGAGTCGTCGTGTTCCGTACGAAGAGCACGGCCCGCGAGATCGGCAGGAACGCGATCAGGGACAGAAACAGGATGTCCTTCCTCTCTACGAGAGAGGCGAGGGCGTAACGCATCGCTTCTGCATCTCCCCTTTCGACTCGGCGGCCACAAGACGGCCGCCGTATCCCACGACGGTCTGGACCACGTCCTCCAACGGGCGGCCCAACCAGCTATCGACCAGGCGTCCATCAGAATCGGTCGGATGCACCATGACTTCCCAGGAAACACGCGAGCCCTTCGCTTCGCCGTAGCGCCGGCAGAATGCGACGCAGTCGTCGGGACCGCCGAAGTGATCGGTTCCGGCCAGACCGGCGGCTCGGATCCGCCGGTTGACCATCCGTCTGTACAGTCGCTTGGCGGAGAGCGGCCGCGTGCTGAACGTCCTGCACAATCTCATTCGAGGGATCCCCGCGCGGATCGCCGCGCGGATAACCAGAGGCGCAATGGCCCATTCCTCGTGCGCGTGGCTGTGCGAGTCCACGTGTGAGATCCTCAGGCCCTGCCGGCGACACGCGGCGATCTGCCCCCGGATCTCCTCGCACGCCGCGAGAGCCGCGACGGGACTGAGGCGCAGGACTCGCTTCCGTCGCGACAGGACAAAACGACCGCTCGAATCGCAGAACTCGGGGAATTCCCGGATGGACCGCGTGACCGGAAGACCCTCGGTCAGGACCAGATGCAGTCCCACCCGATCCTTCCAGCCGTGCCGCCGAGCGAGTTCGCACGCCTCTTCGAAGCCCGGCATGTTCGCCATGATGCTGCAACTGGAGCACAGGCCCCGCTCGAACGCCTGCACGATTCCCATGTTGGCGTCGTGACTGAGACCGAAATCATCGGCATTGATGATAAGCATGTTGCCTCCGATCCCCCTCCGCTTCGGCGCCCCGATGGGCTTGGACGACCATCGACTCGTCGGGCGGTTCACTGGGGGCGAAACGTCCTGCTCCGCAGGCCAGTTCGACGGCCTTGAGGATGGCCGCGGCCGCGTGGGACGCGGTATGGCCGCTCACGATCCGCCGCGACGCTTCCCCCATCTGGATCAGTCGCTCTCTCGAGGAAGCGGCCGCACGCAGGGTTTCCACCGTGTCCGACGGGGAGAGAGGATCGAACACCCACCCGTTGGCCGGAGTGACAAGCTCAGGCCAACAGCCGTTGTACTGGGAGCACAGAATGGGCAGCCCGCAGGCCATGGCTTCCGGGACCACCAGGCTCCAGTTGTCCTCGAGGGTCGGCATGACCAGAGCATCGGCGCATCGGAAGTACGGAGCGATCGCGTCGTAGTCCACCGCCCCGGCGAACCGAACGCCCTCGATCCGGCTCCGCTCGCAACGGCGAATCAGTTCATCCCTGAGGGGACCATCGCCCACAAACAGCAGAGTGCTGGGCGTCCCCTGCCGGGAGGCGTTGAATTGCCGCCAGGCGTCGAGCAGTTCGAGGAGCCCTTTGAGGGGGATCAGGCGTCCCACGAAGAGGAAGACAACCCCCTGGAGCCCAAGCCTCGTGGCCAACCGCGACACCTGCTCGTCGGTGACGGTCAGGAGATTCCGCTGGAGTCCTTCCACGTCCGCCGCCATATGCCCATACGCGATGCGATCGGGACGAAAGCCCAGGTTCCGCACATACTGGCCGCACAACGAGCCGTTGCAGCAGATGGCGTCGATCCACCGCATCGCCCGCCGACGGTAAGCCCTTCTGAACCACTGCGCGTTTCGTTCGGTGTGGGCCGTCTTCTCGTAGCACATCACGTGCGGAATCCGCCGCGTCGCTCGCAACCACAGGGCTGCATAGGTCCACTGGAAGAAACCATCTGTGATCAGGACATCGGGCTTCTCCCGCAGGACAGCGGACACCAACCCCGGCTGGTACGGAATCCGCAGCCCCTTATTGGCAAAGCCGTTCTGCGGGCCGAGCTTCAATGCCCGTTCGCCGCGAAGCCCCTTCGCCGCGGGACCCAGGACCTCCTGGACCTTTCGAACACACCGCGGCGGCACGTAATCGGCATTGAAGACCAGCGAAAACCGCCCATCGCATCGGGCCGACAGCTCCCGATACACAGGGATTCGATAGTCGAGGAACGACTTGGTCACCCAGACGACGTTCATGCCCCTCTCCCTGCGCATTGCCGCCGGCCCACGCGCAGCCGGGCCGCCTTGAACCATTCCTTCAGATAGATCGCCTGACAGCCCAGGAACCAGCCGCCCCGCCCGAGCCGGGCCGCCCCGCGCAGCACCCGGCTCATGGTGCAGGTGGGCATCGCGCGGCCGTACTTGCGGACCACCTCGTACGCCGAGCCCCGGGCCCCGGCCAGGATCTTGTTGTGGGCGTAGATCATCGCCACGCGTCCTCTCATCCGGGTGTACCCCTCTCGCTCCGACGGCCTGAGCCTGGGCTCGATCCGCGAATTCCACTGTTCCACGTCCGGACACAGTCGTCGCCGTGTTTCGTACTTGGCCAGCCAGTTCCGCCTGGCCACCTGCCGGCTGTTGCCGATCCACAGAGGCACCGGGATGAACGCCCACTTGCCGAACGTGGCGAGGTACCCCCAGTACTCCAGGTCCTGGGCGATTCTCAGATCCTCGCGCTGCAACCCCGCCTGGTCGATGGCCGAGCGCCGGATCACGTTGGAACCCGTTCGCACGTGGTCGTAGCGAGCCCAGAAATCGAAGAAGTCCTCGATCACGAACGGCTCTCGGGCGGCCCCTTCGGGAGTACAGAAGGGATAGGGATGAAGAGTCTCCGTGCCGTCGAACATCTTGGTAATCAGACCCGTGCTGGCCGCGATCACATCTGGATGCGACCGAAGGAACTCCACGCAGGTCTGCACGAACGTGGACTTCCAGTAGTCGTCCGCGTCGAGAAACGCGACGAATTCTCCCCGCGCGACGCGCAACCCCGCGTTGCGGGCGGCCCCCTGCCCGCGGTTGCCCTGCTCCAGATACACGATCCGCTCCCCGTAGCCGGCAGCCACCTCGGCCGTCGCGTCGGACGAACCGTCGTTGACCACGATCACCTCGATCGGTGCATACGTCTGATTGAACGCGCTATCGACCGCGTCGCGCAGGCATCTCTCGGCATTGAATGCCGGGATGATTACCGATACCAGACCTTCCGCTGGACTCATACGACTCACAACCGTTCCTCGATCTTGATGGAAGACGACGCCGCCCGCCGCAGAATCGTCATTCGGACAGACTGGCCGCCATCGCAGGACACGGGGACCAATCGCCCCGCCCGCTCACGATGGAGGCAACGGAATCAAACAGAGACGCCACGTCGGCCCGGATCTTCTCCAGGTGGTGCTCGATGATCTCTCTCGATCGTTCCCGCCGTTCCCAGGCGGCATCGAGCATTTCCATGACGCGAGCCTCGGAGAACTCGGTGTGGATCAGCGCGTCGCTCTCCAGACCGATCAGAGCCATGAGTTCCACGTACTTGTGCGCCCAACCCAGAGCCACCGCAGGCACCCCCGACGACAGAGCGAATACGCAACTGTGAAACCGCGACCCGATCACGAGATCCACCTGCCCCTCGATCGACTTGGCCATCGCGGCGGAGATGTGCCGTCGCACAGTGAAACATCGCCTCGGATTCGACACGCCCACCTCGACGAGCCCACAGACGAACCGATCGTCGTCGCACGGAGTCTCGTGCATGCAGAAAGTATGAGGGATCAGGACCACGTTGGCATGCCAGTTGTCGATGCAATGCCTGGCGACCTTCGTCAGAAGCTGCACATATTCGTTGAGCACCCCTACCCCCGGACAGCGTTCATAGACCCTCAAGTTCGGCGTGATCGCCACCACCGGGATCCGTCCCGGTTCGACGCCCAGAGACTTGAGGAACTCCCGGCCTGCACAGGCGGTCTCGCCGGCGAACAGAAACGCCATGTCCGGGGCCGTACGGACATTGTCTGCGCCGGGCCCGAGCAATTCCGTCAGATAGGACCGGGACACCTTGTCCCTCGCGTAGATGAGCGTCGAGTACGCGCAGAGCCGCCGCGTCGCTTCCGCGACGCCGGCCATGTGAAACGGTCCCCATGCCTGCGGCAGACAAATGAACGGCTTGCCCCGCGCGTGACAGTATTCCGCCCACGCGAGCCCTCGTTTGGCGCTGGCCACGCCCCATGCGTCCGAGTAGTTGAATCCACTGAAATCCAGGACGCAATCCACATTCCCCACTTCTGCGATAGCCTCTCCCACAACCCAGTCCAGCCGGCTTGCGCGCCGCACGTCCCGATCCTTCAGGCACGCGCAGCCCAAACGCAGCGCCCTTGCCACGGATCCCCCAGGCCTGTTGGAGACCAGCAGGCCGTGTGCGCTGGCCAACTCCCGGCTCCGGAAAGAAGCACGCACGATGAAGTTCGCCTGCGGGAACCGCCTGGCCAGCTCGTGCTGGACGGTGAGCATCATCGCCTCGTCGCCTTTGTTGCTGAACCCCCCGCCGTTGAATAGAAAATTCACGCGAATCGCTCCATCTGAAAACAAGACACCCGAGCCCGCATCAGATTAGATGGCCGCACGAGACGCAAGACTCCCACCTCTTCGACCCAACGCACGAATCACCCTCTCTCGCTCTATGGGCTCCAGCCCGAAGAGCCACCCGAAAACCACAGCCGCAGCCGCCACGACTGCAACAACAGCCAAAATCCCAACCCAGGAGTCGGGCGGCGCAAC
>JAAYVJ010000211.1 GCA_012517265.1 Planctomycetota bacterium
GCGCAGGGCCTCCTCGGCGCGGCCGCGCAGGATCGCGTTGGCAAAGATCTGCCCCACCAGACGCAGTCGCTGCACCAATTCCTCGGACCATTCCCGGTGGCTCTTGACGCAGGCGAACGACACAACGCCCAGAGGAGAGCCGGCCACCTCCAGTGGCAAGATGATGATGGACTTGATGCCGTGTCGCCGACAGTACTCCTTTTCTGAGGCAGCCTCCTCCGGCACATCTTCGACTTGGGCGAATGCGATGATGCCCCCCTTGCGCAACTGCTCCAAAGACCAGGCGAAATCGTCCTTGCTCACCTCGGAGGGAACCGGATCCGATCCCGGGGCCACCCACGAGTGCGTGACCACCATCTTCGAGCCGAAGAACTGCACGATCCTGCTTCGATCGATCCGGAGCAGTTCGCCAATTCGACCCAGCCACCGCTCGATCTGACCGTCAATCTCCTCCCCGGGCAGATTGATGATCGCCGCCGACAACTCGGACAGAAGGGTCTCGAAAGCGAGTCTTTCCCGAAGGACATCGCCGGCCCGCTTGCGCTCCAGGGCGTTGGCGGTGATCTCGGCCGCGATCTTCAGCAGCGGCGCGGCGTCCTCCGGCCAGACGCATTCCTCCCGCACCGACGAGACCCCCAGGATGCCGAGGAGTTCACCGCCGATCATAATCGGCGCGCAGAGAAGAGATTTCACAGCGATCGATTCGAGAAACGGCTTGACCTCCTCCTCCGGCCCGTGGAGTTGTCGCACCGACGGAATATGCAGAACGCCGTCGCGTTTGAGGCGTTCGATGGTCCAGGGGATCGCCCTGGTCTCGACGTCCCAGATCCGGCCCTGCACCCGGTCGATCCCCTCGGCGCACCACTCTCGCACTTTGCTCATCCTTGTCCCGCCGTCGTGGACCAGAAACACATAGCAGCGGTCGGCTCGAACGAAGCCTCCGATGCCGGCCAGGGTTCGCTCGACTCCCTCCTCAATCTGATCCGCCGACAAATTGGCGAAGTCGGTGGAGATGCTTGTGATGAGCCCTTCGAACTGCAAGCGTCGACGCAGTTCCTCCTCCGCGAGCTTGCGCCGCGTGATATCGATGGCCAGTTCGACCACCCCCACCAAGCGGCCGGCGTTGTCCCGCACCGGTTCGCCGCGGACGAGCCAGGTCCCCCCGTTATACCCGACAATCTCCGCTTCCTGGGAACAACCGGTCCGCAAGGCCAGGTCGACCGGACAGCCCGCGCAGGGCACCCTGGCGCCTTCCCACAGTTCGTAGCAGCGGCGTCCGACAATCTCGTCCACCGTCATCTTCAGGGCGTCCCGTGCGACGCGGTTGGCCCAGAGAATCCGGTGGGAGACGTCGTGGTAGGTCACGATCTGGGGCATCGTGTTCAGAATGATGGCCTTTTCCCGCTCAGCCCGCTGCAACGCCTCCTGAATCTTCAGGCGACTGATGGCGCTGCCGATCTGGGCCGCGATCGTCTCCAGAATGACTCGGGACCATTGCGGAATCGCTGCAATCGTATGAGACGCCACCTGCAGGCAAGCGACCACGCGGCCCTCGTGCCGGATGGGGATGACGCCCACGGCACGCAACCCTTCCGCCTTCTGCCCCGGACCGATCGGAACGCCCAACTGATCGAACGTCGCATAGGCGGGTTCCCCGCGTAGAACCAGCCTGGTGTTCTTGGAATTCGCCGGATACGTGAAGGCCTCCGCGATGAAGTCCGCGGACAACCCCAGATGGGCGTCCAGCCTCAGACTGCCGGTGTGTTCGTCCAGCGTGTAAATCCCGCCGCAATCCAAATGAGAGTCCTTGATCGCCGCTTCCAGGCAGTACTTCAGTCCCTCCTCCAGACTCGACAGACTGCTCAGGCGGATCGCCATGTCCCGCTGCAATTTCGCCAGACGCTCGGCCCGCCTGCGGTCGGAGATATCCCGAACGATCGCCACCACTTCCTGCTCCGCACAGACGACCAGTCGGCACTCGAAATCGGAGATCTCTCCTTCCGTGTGGGGCAGACTGTACTCCAGAGTCTGCACGCGCCCGGTCTCGATCGCAGCCTGAATGAGTTGCATCAGGGTCCGCGACGTGGCGGGGGGAAAGACGTCGTCCAGGTGCTTGCCCACGAACTGCGCGGGCGAAGCCGAGACGGCGTCTTCCTTGGGCGGTTTGCAGTCGAGAAACATCCCGCCCCGGGTCAGCCGGAACATCAGATCCGGATTGGCGTTCAAAAAGGCCTCGTTGCGCGCTTCACTGCGGTGCAGAGCCTCCAGCGCTCGATGGCGCTCCGTCACATCGATGCAGGCGGCCTGGATGGCCGGTTGCCCCTGGTAGTCGATCCGACTGGTCATGATCTCCAGCCATCGGATCGTGCCGTCCTTGCGCACCGCCCGAAACTCGTACTGCTCCGGCACCGGTTCGCCCCGCAGACGCGCCTCGTGATTGGCCCACACTCTCTCCCGATCGAAAGGATGGACGAACTCCCGGATCGGCCCGCTGGAGGCGCTGAGCATCTCGTCGATCGTGTAGCCGCTGATCCGGGCCATCGCCCGGTTGGCGAAGACGAGCCGCCCGTTCTGGATGACGACCAAACCCTGCAGCGAATGATCCACGATCGCGTGATAGGCGTCCTCCGCCTGCTTTCGCTCGGTGATGTCGCGGCCGATGCCCACCAGACCGACGATCTCGTTGGCGGCATTGCGGATCGGCACCTTCGTGGTCAGATTCCATCTCGGCAGCCCGGTCGCCCTGTCCAGAACACAGCGCTCCTTGTTGACGATGGCCTGGCCCGACCGCAACAGTTCCTGCTCGTCGGCCAGGACCCCCCTGGCCAACTCCGGAGGATCAAGGTCGGCATCCGTCTTCCCGACGATCTCCTCGACGGATGCGATCTGCTTGCGGCGCAGAACCTCGCGATTGCACAACACGAAGCGGCTGTCTCGATCCTTCACGTAGACCGCGTCCGGCAGATTGTCGAGCAGCGTGCTCAACAAGTTCCGCTCATCGGCCAACTTCCGCTCGGTCAGACGCTGACGCGTGGCATCCCAGCCGGCCATAACAAGGTGGATTTGTCCCCCGATCGTGACTCGCCGGCACGCTACCGTCATTGGCGTGATCCGGCCGCCCTTGCTCCGGCACGCCGAATCCACGTGGATCATCTGCCCCGCCAACGCCTTGCCAATGGCGTCCTCCACCGCCGCCCGGTACTCCTCAGCCACGGTGTCCAACACCGACGCCGAGACCAGCTCTTCGTCGGAGTACTCGCTGACGACTTGAAAATAGCGATTCCACTGCAGGAGCCGGCCTTCCCGGCTGACGACAGCGAAGACACAGGGCAACAGATCGATCAGAGACCGGGGGAAACACTCCTCGACGCTTGGGTGAGGGCCGTGCGCCCCTTCCACGTCGTTCGTCGCTGCTTGTCTGTGCATACCGTGCCCGTCCGTAGAGCCTCTGCAGAGATGGGAATGCCGCATCCCCTCTCCGGAACCGACGCCTCCAATTGCCTACCCATCGCCCTGCGAGAATCGGCCGCAACCACCTGCGCCGTGAACGCCGCCATTCGAGTCTACCATGCCATCAAGATCGACCTCTGTCAAGACCGAAACCGCATCCCAAGCCCCTCTCGTGATCGTCGAACGCGGATTTGCCGGCCGGCGGATGGCAATCTGGGCAATTTCATTCGTCGCAATCCCGCAATTCCGGCACTACATTGAGCCCTTTTCGTCCGTCGATTCGGCAAAATTCCGATGCAAGAAATCTGCGATTGAGGACAATTTCTGTACGCAGGATCGAACCTGCCCTCCCCCCGGGCGTATCTCTTATAGGACGCATAAAAGTCAAGAATTCTTGGGCTCAAGCGACCGAGCGCAACGGACGATACGGCTGAAGCCCAAGAGATGATTTTTCTCCCCTCCGGAAAACATCGGGTAGCGCCATGTTACTCGATGTTTTCTTTTGCGCCGAGAACGCCATGCGCGCAGAAGAGCGCCGCTGTGCGCCGATGATCGGATCCCGTCATCTCCCGATTGCCGCCCGGGGATTCCCCGGACGTCTCCGGCTCGTCATCCCTTCTGGCCGCAGCATTTCTTGTATTTCTTCCCGCTGCCGCAGGGGCAGGGATCGTTGCGACCGACCTTCGGCTGATCCAGCTTGATCTGCTTGACCTGCACCTCGCCCTGGGGGGCCTGCCCCGCAGCCTGCTGCTCCTGGCCGGCGGCGAACTGCCCGACCTGGTCGTGCGAAGTCTGGCTCACCTGCCATACGCTTCGGGCCCGGGCCCCCGCCTCGATGTGCACGCGGAAGATGATGTCGGTCACGCGGTCGTCGATGGACTCCAGCATCTCGTTGAACATGCGGAATCCCTCTCGCTTGTATTCGGTCTTCGGATCCTTCTCGGCGAACGAACGCGTCCAGATGCTGTCCTTGAGATGGTCCATCGCATAGAGATGGTCCTTCCACGTGCTGTCGTAAACCTGCAGCAGAACGTACCGCTCCAGATGCGCCAGCTCGGCACGGAGAAACTCCCGCCCGACTTCGCGAAGGCGCTGCTTCACGGCGTCCCCTTCGGGCAGATCCTCCTCTCGCAACGACGCGTTGAACCGCTGATTGGCCCACTGCACGAGCTCCGCGCGCTTCAGGACGCCGATCTGCCGGTCGAGTTCCTCCTCGAGCCGCCCGTTGTTGTAGCCTTCGCTCAGCGCCAGCAATTCTCCGTGAAGATCGCGGGGCTTGGCGTTCTGCAGATGCTCGATCGTGAAGTTCGCATTGAACTTGCGGTTGGCCCAGTTGGCGAGGTTCTCGAAGCCGTACACGTTCGGACCTTGCGGGCTGTAGACCATGCTCATCGCGAACTCGACGGGGTATTCGATCTCCCGGCGGCGGTACTTCCGGGCGGTCTGCTCCAGGACCAGTTGCCGCACCTGCTCGGCGCCCTGGCCCTTCAACTGGTCCACGTCGAACGCGAGCTCGAACTTCGCCCTGGCCCATTCCGCGAACCGGCGGGCGGCGAAGTCCTCCCGCATGAACTCCTGGAGCGCCGAGCAGTCCTTCTTGTCGACCTGTTCGGCCGCCGCCGAAACGAGCTGTTCCTCGATTTCTTCCGGCGTGAGACTCTTGACCTTGCTCATGCTCAGATTCACGTGGAACGCGCTCATCGCCCACTTCGTCAGACCCGCGACGTCCCACGTGCTCGGATCCTCGTAGTCCTCCAGATACTCGCCCAGCGACAGGGAAATGTCGTTCTTGACGCTGTCCCGAGCCCGCTCCTTGAGCAGTTCCTCGATTTCCTTGGGCTCGGCCCCCGCCACGTCCGAGAGCCTGAGTTCCACGTCGAAGTTCGCGCGGCCCCACTCCACCATGCAGCGCAAGGGATAGTCGCGGTCGAACATCGTCTTGGCCTGTTTGGTGACGACCGAATCGATCATCCCCTCGATCAACTGCTTGACGTTCCTGCCGGCCAGGAGGTCCCGCCGGCGCGAATAGAAGATCTTCCGCTGGTAGTCCATCACCTCGTCATATTCGAGCAGGCTCTTGCGGATCTCGAAGTTCCGCTCCTCGACCTTTTTCTGCGCCCGCTCGATGCCCTTGCTGATCCTCTTGTGGTAGATCGGCTGGCCTTCCTCCCAGCCGATCCAGGAGAGGGCCTTGACCGTCCACTCGCCCGCGAAGATCCGCATCAGATCGTCGTCGAAGCACAGGAAGAACTGGCTGGAACCGGCGTCGCCCTGCCGGCCGGCGCGGCCGCGCAATTGGTTGTCGATGCGACGGGCCTCGTGCCGCTCGGTGCCCAGGATATGCAGGCCGCCGATCTCCGCGACGCCGGGACCGAGCTTGATGTCGGTGCCGCGGCCCGCCATGTTCGTCGCGATCGTCACGTTGCCGCGGGTCTTGCCGTCCCGGCCCTGATGCTGCTGGCCCGCCTTGGCGACGATCACCGCCTCGCGGGCGTGCTGCTTGGCGTTGAGCACTTCGTGGTCCAGGCCGTACCGCTTGGTCAGGGCGTTGGAGAGCAACTCGCTCTTCTCGATGCTGATCGTGCCGACCAGCACCGGCCGGCCCTCCGCGCTGACGCGGTTAATCTCCTCGACGATCGCGTCGAACTTCTCCCGCATCGTCTTGTAGATCACGTCGTCCATGTCGTTGCGGACGCACGGCTTGTTCGTCGGAATGACCACGACGTCGAGTTTGTAGATCTTCATGAACTCTTCGGACTCGGTGGCCGCGGTGCCGGTCATGCCCGAGATCTGATCGTAGAGCTTGAAGAAATTCTGGAGCGTGATCGTGGCCAGCGTCTGCGTCTCTTCCTTGATCGTGACGCCTTCCTTGGCCTCGACCGCCTGGTGCAGGCCGTCGGACCACTGGCGCCCGTGCATGAGACGCCCGGTGAACTCGTCGACGATGATGATCTTGTTGTCCATCACGACGTAGTCCTTCTCCCGCTCGAAGACCACGTGGGCGCGGAGGCTCTGCTCCAGCAAATGCGGCCATTCCATGTTCGAGCCGGTGAAGAACGACCCGATCCCGGCGATTTCCTGCGCCGCGCCGATGCCCTCATGCGTCAGGTGCACCGACTTGCGGTCGTACTCGACCTCATAGTACTGCGTCGTCCGTTCGAGCTTCGCCTTGGCGGCGTCGATCTCCTCCTGGGCCTTGTCGATCACCTTCTGGGCCTTCTCGGCCCGCTCATGGTCCTTCTCCTTCTTGGCCTCGGCAATCTCACCCTGCGCGTTGGCGATCTGCCGCTCGGCCGCGTCGATGCCCTTCTTGATGCGGTCGTACTCGCTCTGGCGACTGATCAGCTGGCGGGCCACCTGGTCCGCCTTGCGATAGCGGGTCACGTCGTCGTGCGCCGGACCCGAGATAATCAACGGCGTCCTGGCCTCATCCACCAGAATCGAGTCCACCTCGTCGATAATCGCGTACTCCAGCGAGCTCTGCACCATCTGCTCGAGCGAGACCTTCATGTTGTCGCGGAGATAGTCGAACCCGAATTCGTTGTTCGTGCCGTACGTGACGTCGCAACGGTACTGAGCCTTGCGTTCCTCGCCCGCGGTGTCCATGTCCGACTGGATCGCGCCGACGGTCAGCCCCAGGGCTTTGTAGATCGGGCCCATCCATTCGGCGTCCCGCTTGGCCAGGTAGTCGTTGACTGTCACCACGTGAACGTGCCGGCCGGTCAGATGCACCAGGTAGACCGCCAGCGTGGCGACGAGCGTCTTGCCTTCGCCGGTGGCCATTTCCGCGATCCGGCCGTTGTACAGGACGTTGCCGCCGATGAGCTGCACGTCGAAGTGCCGCATGTCGACGTTTCGCCTCGCGGCCTCGCGGACCGTCGCGAACGCCTCAGGCAGCAGGTCTTCGGCCCGCTTGCCGCCGGCGATGGCCGCTTTGAACTCCGCGGTCTTGGCGCGGAGCGCCTCGTCGCTGAGCTGCTTCATCTGCTCTTCGAACGCCGCGGCCTGGCGGGCGACCGCCATGTATCCCTTCACCAGACGCTCGTTCCGCGAGCCGAAGATCTTGAGGAGAACCTTGCTGATCTTTTCAAAAGCCATTCGATCCGCTTTCTTCTTCTACCTATTCCAATGCACGCATTCCATGCGAAAACGCTCAGGCGGCCAGTATGGCAGAACCCCCAACCGATGTCAAGAAAGCAAGCCGGGGCCCGCCGCGAAGAAGGGCCCCCGAACGAACGGGATTGTCTCGCCGCGGCGCACCAATTTCGCATCGCGTTTGTGATGGATGGGTTACTTGCGCCGCTTCTTCTTGGGCTTGCGATCGAGGCGGGGTTTTCTCTCGGTCTTGGTCTTCTTCCGCTTCTTTGATGCGGCGGACTCGCGGCCCCGGCCGAAGGGCTCGATCGGCGCGACGTTCAATTGCCGGGCCGGGACGTTCACCGCGACGATCCGCACCCGCACCGGCTGGCCCAGTTGGACGGTCTGCCCCGAGCGTTCGCCTATCACGCACTGGGCAACCTTGTTGAACCGCCATTCGTCGGGCCCCAGATCCTCGAGCTTGATCAAACCCTCGATCCCGAACTTCTGCGACTGCACGAACACGCCGAAATTGGTCAGGCCGGTGACGACGCAGTTCAGTTCGTCCCCGATCCGCTTGCTGAGCATCTGAAGGATCAGCACGCTGGTCAGCTCCCGCTCGGCGTCGTCGGCCCGCTCTTCGGTGAAGGTGATGTGCTTGCCCACCGGGAACAGGTCCTCGCCCGCGGCCTCCTGCTTGGCAACGTCCACCCGGCCTTCCAGATACGACTGCAGGACCCGGTGGACCAGCAGGTCGGCGTATCGCCGGATGGGGCTGGTGAAGTGACAGTAATGGGTCGAGGCCAGGGCGTAGTGCCCGATGCTCGTCGGGGCGTACACCGCGCGTTCCAAGCTCCGCAGCACGATCAGGTTGACCGCCAGGGCCCGTTCGGAGTCCTTGACGTAGTTCAGGACGGCCTGAATCGCCGTACGGTCGGGACTCTTGGAAATGGGGATGCCCATGATCCGCAGCAGCCTGGCCATGTTCTTGAGGCTCAAAATGTCCGGCTCCGGGTGAATCCGCCGCATGAACGGCACGTTCTGCCGGTCGAGAAGCGAAGCGACCGCCTCGTTGGCCTCGACCATGAACATCTCGATGATCGTGTGCGGATAGCAGTTCTCGGCCGGCTCGGCGTCGACGACCCGTCCCGCTTCGTCCAGGATCAGGTGCGGCTCGGGCAGATCCAGGTGAATCATGCCGTGACCGGTCCGGCGGACTTCGATCCGCCGGCTCAGAGCATCCATGTTCCGCAAGAGGTCGATCACTTCGGGCTTGGCGCCTTTCGTGTGCCCTTTGAGAATGGCGTCGGCCTCCAGATAGGTCAGCCTGGCCGTCGAGCGAATGACGCTGTTGGCGAACCGCCGGGACAGGATGTCGCCCTTCTGGTCGTAGGTGATGTACACGCTCTTGGTGAACCGCCGCTGTTCGGGCTGAAGGCTGCAAACGCCGTTGCTCAAGACCTCGGGCAGCATGGGGATCGTCTTGCCCGGCAGGTAGACGCTGTTGCCCCGCTCCCTGGCTTCCTCGTCGAGGGGCGAACCCTTCGCGATGAAATGGCTGACGTCCGCGATGTGCACGCCGAGCACCCAATGGCCGGCGGAATCCGTTTCGAGACTGATCGCGTCGTCGAAGTCTTTGGCGTCCGGCGGGTCGATCGTCACGATCACCTTGCCGGTGATGTCCTCGCGACCGTCGATCCGTTCGAGATCGAAGCCCAACGCGGCCCTCCTCGCCTGCTCCAGACACTCGGCCTCAAACTCCCGAGGCAGATGGAACTGGTGCATGATCGACTCGATCTCCGCGTCGTATTGCCCCGCGCGCCCAAGCACTTCGACGATCACGCCGCGGGCCAGATACCTCTCGCTGGGATACGAGAGGATCTCGACGACGACCTTGTCCTTCTCGCGGGCGTTCTTGGCGGTGACGTCCTCGACGACGATCGGCTCGACGAACCGGCTCCCGTCCGGCTGGACGATCCAGCCTTCAGGATGCCGCATGAGGGTGCCGACGAACCGGTTGTTCGCCCGTTCGAGGATCTCCAGGACCTCGCCGGTGTAGCGGACTTCCAGGCCTCGCTTGCCCTTGCGGTTGACTTTGGCCAGGACCGTGTCGCCGTTCATGGCGTCGGCGGTGGCGTCCGGAGGGATGAACAGATCGCCATGGGCGTTCGGCTCCAGCGGACAGACGAACCCAAATCCCTTGGGATTGGCGCGAAACACGCCGACCACCTGGCTGCCCATCGCAGGCAAAGTGACCAGATTGCCCGAACCGATGACGATGTGCCCAGCCCGGCGAAGCTCGTCGAAGGCCGCTTTAAACTCCGTGTAAGCGTCCTCGGCGACCCCGAGCGCCTTGGCCAGTTGCGCGACCTTGAGCGGCTGGTACTCCTCGCGTTTGAGGAACTTGAGGATCCGATCCATATAGACCTGAGGCATCCTTGCACTCCCCTGCAACAGTCTCCCGGGCTTCTATCGTGACACAGACTTCCTTCGAGAGAATGTACGCCGGACTTCCCTCCTTGAGAAGCCTGGATTCCGTTCACGTCGGCGCATAAAAGAACAGCACCCCGTCAAACTTGCGTCGACCGGGTGCTGTGATGTAACGACAATGCCGCCATAAGCGCACGGCAGAAAAGAGGGCGCCGGGTCAGGCCTTCAGCTTGGCTTTCAGCGCATTGATTCTCTTGGCCAAGCGGGACTTCTTGCGCGCCGCGGTCTTCTTGTGCATCGTGCTCGTGGAAGCCACCTTGTCCAGCTTCTTGGTCAACAGCCGGAACTGCTCCTGGGCCTCCGTCACTTTGCCCTCGTCGATGGTCGTCTCGAGGTGCTTGATCTGAGTCTTGACCTGGCTCTTGCGAGACCGGTTCAATGCCCGCCGTTTGGTGTTCTGCCTGACTCTCTTCTTCGCCGACAACGAATGTGCCACTTTGATCTCCTGAACAACTCTTATGTCAATCACATGCTGAGAGGTTGGTTGCTACGTCGCCTGGGGCGCAGTCGCAGGTCCGGCCTGACCGGGCCCGGCCCTGAGCTTGTCCACTCGCGCTCCGACGTCCCGGTAACAGAAATCCAGTTGGGCGATCTTGCGATAGATGTCCAACGCCTTGTCGTTCTCACCCTGCTCTTCGTGCGCGCGGGCCAGATTATACCGCAGCTCCTTGGCGACCGCATCATCTTTTATTTCGTACGCGTCGACGGCCTGACGGAACACATCGATCGCGTCAGCATACCAGCCCTTCATGAAGAAGCAATACCCTACCTTGTCCATCGCCGTGATCCGACGCCGCGGGTCCTTCTGTGCCTCTTGGAAGAGCGGAATGGCATCATTATACTGACCATTCCGCATCAGCCGCAACGCATATTCGTACTTGTGAGCCAAATCCGTCGGATAATTCTCGACGCACAGTCGGTAGTGCTCCGTCTCCGCGTCGTTGAGAGTGGCCGTCAGATCGGCCACCCGCTCTCTCGCCTCGCTGGCATCGGGCCGGGCTTCGAGGTCCTTCTTCGCCTCGCGGAGTCGCCTCCTCAGTTGGCGCAGCCGCAAGAGACCTGCCCGCTCCTTGAAAGTGAACTCGTGACAGCGGGTGTAGGTGTCCTCGAGCAACTGGATCGCCTCGTTCTCCGCCTTGTCGGTCTCCAGATCCGCCAGGGCCTCAGCCAGGGTGAAGATGTTCTTGGCCAACTCCGGCTCCTTGGCGTATGCCTTTCGGGCGTCTTCCACGGCGGAGATGCGGTAGTCTTCCGTCTTGATGACCCGGTCCTGGGCATACAGCTTGGCCTGGGTCTCCTGGTCGCGGATCGACTGGCGAAAGTCGCCTTTTCCGTTGTAGTTGCCGCGGGACATCGCCAGTTCGGCCGAGAGGTTCTTGAACTCATCAGACAGTTCTTTGCTGTCGGACTTCATCCGGAAGGCCCGCTGGCAGGCGGCGACCGCCTTGTCGTACTGGCCCAACGCCTTGTAGCTGTCCTTGAGCAGCAGATAGGTCTGGAGAGAGGGCTTCTCCAAGGCGTTGTTCGTCTGGAAGATCAAGTTGGCGATCCAATGGGCGGTCCGCGTGAACCCCCCGTCCACCGCCGCTTTGAGCATCGCCTCCGCATAGGCCAGGTTGTCCGGGTCCTTGACAAACAGATACTCGGCGTTGAGCATTTGCTCGAGCGGACTCTTGCCCCGCATCCGCCGGACCTTCTCCATCATGGAGGGCTTCTTGCCGCCTTTGCCCCGCCTTTGAAGACCCAGTTCGCACAAGGGAAGATGGCCTTCCTCCAGAGCCTCCGGCGCCCGGCCCAGGCCGCTCAGGTACATGTCGATGGCATAGTCGTACTGCTTGCCCTCGGCCGCCTTGCGCGCGTTCGCGAAGAACGCCCTGGCCTCCGCCATCTGCTGCTCGTTGGAGGTCTGGACTGTGGCCGCTTCGTGCCGCTCGCTCTGGGCGATCGCCTCCCCTTCAGCGGCCGGTTTGTCCTCCTCCTTGATTCGCTTGCGATGCGGGACCGGCTTGCTCGACGCCGAGCCGGGCTTGGACGTGCTGGAACCAGCGCCGAGCCGGGCTCGAAGCCGTCTCAAGTCTTCCACCAACTTCTTGTCTTCGGGTTTCAAACGGATCGCACGCTGGCAGGCGGCAGCCGCCCGGTCGTATTGTCCAATCGCCGAGTAGGCATTCCGCAAATCCACGTACAGGTCGGCCGAAGGCTTGGCCGCGTTGTTGTTGGCCAGGAAGACCAGGTCGGCGATCCACTTGGCCGCCTCGCGGTATCCCCCTTCCACCGCGGCGTGAAGCAGGGCTTCGCCGTAGGCCAGGTGCTCGGGATCCATCGCCAGAAGGTACTCGGCGTTGAGCATCCGATCCAAAGGGCTGCCCCCGCTGGACAGACGGCGGGCGACCTCCTCGGCCGTGGGTTTGCTCCCCCCTCGTTCCTGCCGCTGCAAAGCCAGGACGCGAAGCTCTATATGGCCTTCGGCGACGTTGTCGGGCGCCAGGCGAATGCCGTCAAGGTAAGCCTCGACCGCGAGGTCAAGATCCCCCGCCTCGGAGGCCTGCCGGGCCCGCTCGAAGTGGCCTTTGGCTTGCGATTGTACGTGAGCATCCGATTCAGGCATCATGTCGTTAAGTGTCTGTCTTTCCAAATGATGTATTCATCTTATAGTAGCCGTCGGCAGGATTTTGTCAACGAATAAATGCTTGTACGCCATCCGAGGCTGTGCTATAACCGGGCCTCTGCACGTCGTCCGAAAAGACCACGGAGCCGGTTCGTTCTTCGGGCGACACAGGCCGACTGCGCATTCGCTCAAGCCCGGTCGGCATGGATTCAGGAGCAGCCGCGGCGCCGATGGGGCCCGGCTTGGGTTCCACAGTTATTGTGCGTTTCGGAGAAATCTACATGAGGACAGCCCTCGAACAGTACGATCCGCAGATCTACGAGTTGATCCGCCAGGAGGAGGCCCGCCAGAGCGGGTCGATCCGCCTGATCCCGTCGGAGAACTACGTCTCCCGGGCCGTAATGACGGCCACGTCGAGCTGCCTGACCAACAAATACGCCGAGGGTTACCCCGGCAAGCGGTATTACGAAGGCCAGCAGGTCACCGACCTGATCGAAACCATCGCCCGGGACCGGGCCAAGAAGGTCTTCAAGGCCGACCACGCCAACGTCCAGCCCTACTCGGGCTCCGTGGCGAATCTGGCCGCCTACGCCGCCCTGATCCAGCCCCATGACACAATCATGGGCATGTCGCTCGTCCACGGCGGGCACCTGACTCACGGCTGGAAGGTCTCAATGACCAGCAAGTTCTACAACTCGGTCTCCTACGAGATCAACACGCAGACCGGCAGGCTGGACTACGACATGATCCGCGATCTTGCCAAGAAGCACAGGCCGAAGGTCATCATTTCCGGCGCCACCGCCTACCCGAGAACCATCGACTTCGCGGCCTTTGCGGAAATCGCCCGCGAGGTGGAGGCCTATCTGGTCAGCGACATCGCCCACATCGCCGGCTTGGTCGTCGCGGGGATTCACCAGAGCCCCGTGCCCTACGCGGACATCGTCTCGACGACCACCCACAAGACCCTCCGCGGCCCCCGCGGCGGCATGCTCCTGTGCAAAGCCGAGCACGCCGATAAGGTGGACAAAGCGGTCTTCCCGGGTCTCCAGGGCGGCCCTCATATGCACACGCTCACGGCCATCGCGGTCGCCTTGGCCGAGGCGGACACCCCGGAGTTCGTCGCCTACGCCAAGCAAATCGTCGCCAACGCCAAGGCGATGGCCGAAAAACTGATGGAGTACGGCTTCAACCTGGTTTCCGGCGGGACCGATAACCACCTGATGCTGATCGACCTTCGGAACAAGGGCATTCCCGGCAAGAAGTTCGCCAAGGCCCTCGACAGAGCGCGCATCGTCACGAACTACAACACGGTCCCCGGCGACCCGGCTCCGCCGTTCAATCCCAGCGGCCTGCGTCTGGGCACGCCGGCGATCACTACCCGCGGCATGAAGGAGGACGAGGCTCGACAGATCGCCGGGTTCATCCACCGCGTGGCGGAGAACATCGACAAGGAGTCCGTGATCGAAGAAGTCGGCAAAGAAGTCCTGATGCTCTGTTCGCAATTCCCGGTGCCCGAACATTTCATCATCCCGAACAAGAACGGGAGACAATAGTCCGACACGCGCGGCAGCGAAAGCCGTACACGGCGATATGGGTTCAGAGAATCTAGTCACAGCCGTTCTCGGTCTGAATGAGGCCGGCCGATGCCTGCTCACTGCGGCGGCATCGACCGGCCTTTTCACAATCAAGGCCGTGGCGGATCTCGACCAGCAGAAGGCGGAGAAGGCCGCAAAAGAGCACAACTGCGAGGCGTTCACCGACTATCGTCAACTGGTCGTGCAGAACCAGCTCGATTGCCTCCTCGTGGCGGCCGAGACGCATGCCTGCGAAGAACAGATCAAGACCGCCATCAGAAGGAAATCGCACGTTCTCAAGACCTCTCCGCCGGCTCGAACCTTTGCGGAGGCCCTGGAGTTCGTCGAGTTGGCCAAGGCGGAGAACGTCCAGTTCGCCGTCGCCAACCCGCACCGCTTTTGCACGGGCAATCTCGTGGCCCGGGATTTGATCGCCCAAGGCCGGCTCGGCCATGTCTTCCTCATCGCAGCCTCGGGTTTCTTCTGCTCCGCGGACCGGCCCGCCTGGCAGATCGACCCCCAGGTGGCCGGCGGAGGCGTCCTGCTCCACGACTGTTACCGGATCCTCGACCAGATCCTCTGGGATTTTCCCCTGCCAGAACAGGTGTATGCCCTCAAGACCAACCACGCTCCGGACAAGCAACAGCGATTGTGCCTGACGGAAGACACCGCGGTGGTCGCCATGCGATTCAACGATGCCTTCATGGGCAGCCTCGTGGCTTCGCGAAACGGCCAGATCCAAGCCGAACGGGTCTGCATCGAGATCCACGGCAAGGAGGGCCAATTGACGATCGCCGACTCGGAGGTGGTTCTCTCCTGTAACGGCAGGCAGGACCAGCGGTGGCAGTACGAGGAGTCCAGGCAGACCCTGATGGAACGCCTGCTCGCCGCCTTCGCACAGAGTCTGCGGACGCCCGAGCAACACCCGTTCCCGGGCACCGGCGTCGAGAGCCTCAGGAACATGGCAGCACTCGAATCGATCTATCTGTCTGCCAGAACCGGCTTTCCGGAAGAGCCGGCCCGCATTCTGCGGATGACCGGCCACCCCGCCTCGGCTATCACAGGCGTTTGACAGGGGACCGATCCGACAGTATGCTCACGCCCGACGACCTGACGTGCAGGCGGAAGCCTCAGGTCGGACGTCGCGGGAAGGTGTTGACGAACCATCCGTAGACCCTTTGGGAGATCGGATCCATGAAGAACCTCATCTATGCCGGCGTGATCGTTCTATGTATCCTCGTGGCGGTCCTGGTGTTCGTCAAGACGCGAGGGGCGGGTTCGCCCGTCAACGACGTCCCCGACAGCGAGATGATCTGGGTCAAATGCCTCCAGTGCGGCCAGGGATACCAGATGCCCCTCAAGCAATTCCTCAAGGAGGGCGCCGAGAAGGCCGCGGCCAGCACGAAGGGAATGCCGGTGGCCCCGCTGCTGACCTGCCAGAAATGCGGCAAGGACGGCATTGTGAAAGCCTGCAAGTGCGCCAAGTGCGGCGAAATCTTCCGCGAAGGCAGCGTTGTGGGCGATCTGCCGGACCGTTGCCCCAAGTGCAGGCACAGCGAGACGGAGGCCATTCGAGCCGCCCGACGGCAGCAGCAGCAGTAGTCCCGCAAGGCATCCGCGCGAATAGTCAAGAATCCGAAGGAGCCGGCTTGCCCCTACGGAGCCGGCTCTTCCTTTCTTCCCCAGGAATCCAGATCCTGCGCCTTGATGCGCTCCTTCTCTTTGCGCTGGGCCAGCGGGGTCAGGACCCTCTCGGCGTACTCTTCCTTCCCGACCTTCAGCCCGTGCAGGTCGGCGTACCGCCGGGCGATCCTGTCCTCCAGGTACAGGATGCGGCTATCCGGATTCGGGTGCGTCGAAAAGAACTCGATCGGCCGGATCGTCTGCAACTCCTCCAGGATCTTCATGGTTTCGACCATTCCGTTGGGGTCGTATCCGGCCTGGGTCATGTAGGACAACCCCGTCAGATCGGCGTCTTTCTCGTCCTCCCGGCTGTACTGCAGAGACAGCAGGCCTGCCATGACGCTGGCTCCGTGGACCGCTGAGGGCGAATCGCTGCCGGCGCCGACCGCGCCCAGGACGGCCAGCGTCCCGATCTGCCGGCTCAGGGCCGCCATGGTGTCTCTGGCGACGACGTGACCCGTCTCGTGGGCCAGCACGGCGGCCAACTGGGCCTCCGTCTTCAACTCCGCCAGAAGCCCCCGGGTGATGTAGACGTACCCCCCGGGCAGGGCCAGCGCATTGGTCATCTTGTCGTCCACGACAGCGTAGTGATAGGAGAGATCCGGCTGGTGGCAGACCCTCGCGATCTTCTGCCCGATCTGATTGACGTAGTTCTGCAAGTTGTCGTCCGGGATCAGCCCTCCCAGTTCCTTCTCGATGGCCGGGGCGTATTTCTTGCCCATCGCCACGTCCTTCTCCGGCGAGAAGAGCATCATCTCCTCTTCCCCCGTAGCAGGGTTGACGGCACAGCCTGGCAAGACCGTCAGCGACAGCCCCAGGCAACAGGTGATGACAGTCATTCTGCGTGCCACGACACATGCTCCTGACGCAAAAGATTTTACTTGATAGCCAAACCTCCAGCATTATACTGACGCTTTTACCCTGATGGTAGAGAAAAGGATGGCCCAATCCGAGTCCTGCAAAGACTGCGGTCACGCCCACGACTGCAAAGCGGTTTATAAGCAACTTGGCTGTGCCGAGGGTCCGTCGATCGCGTGGACAGCCGTGATCGCCTTCGTGGCGCCCATCCTCCTGTTCATCGGGGCGCTGGCCGGATTCGGCCGGCTTTTGGAGAATGTCGTGGACAGGCGGTATCAGACGCCGCTGGCCGCAGCAATGGCCGTAGCCGCCACGATGGGCGCGATGCTGGCTGTGCGCATCGTGGCCGCGCGGCGTCGAAACAAGCAGGTTTCGGAACGAACTGTATGACCACAGCGACACAAGAAAGCCGCTCGTTCGCCGGGGGAGTGCATCCGCCGGAAGGCAAGCATCTCACCGAAGACCGCGCCATCGAGCCCGGGCCGGCAACCAAGGAACTCGCGATCCTCCTGAGCCAGCACATCGGGGCCCCGGCGCAAGCCGCCGTCAAGAAAGGCGACGCCGTGACCGCCGGCCAACAGATCGGCGAATGCAAGGCGTTCGTCTGCGCCCCGGTCCACACGCCGGTCGCCGGCAAGGTCAAGGATGTCGCCCTGTTGCCCCACGTGGTCCTCGGACGCACGATGGGCGTCGTGCTGGAGGCCGAAGCGCCGGCTCAACCCGCCCTGCCGTCGTTCCAGAGGCCGCAGGGCTTCGACCCAGGCAAGTACACCTCCGAGCAGATCTGCAACGCAGTCCGCGACGCCGGCATCGTCGGCATGGGCGGCGCCGGTTTTCCCACGAGCGTCAAGATCCAGCCGGACGCGAAAGTGCCCAAGGACACGCTGATCGTCAACGGGTGCGAATGCGAGCCCTACATCACCTGTGACTACCGCGTCCTGATGGAATGGACCGAACAGGTCGTCACAGGAGTCCAGCTCATCGCCCGCGCCTGCGGCGCCAAGGACGTCGCCATCGCGATCGAGGACAACAAGCCCAAGGCCATCGAGCGGATGAAGACGACGCTCCAGAACCTCGGACTTGCCTCCGCGATTCGCGTGGCGCCGGTCAAGACGAAATACCCGCAGGGCGGCGAACGCCAGCTCATCCGCGCCGTGGCCAACAAGATTGTCCCGACCGGCGGCATCCCGCCCATGATCGGGGTGGTCGTCAGCAACGTCGCCAC
>JAAYVJ010000212.1 GCA_012517265.1 Planctomycetota bacterium
CGAGGAAGATTGAAGTACGAACGTGAGCCCTCACGGTGAAGGCGCGGGGCCGGACTCGTGCGGGCGGACCGCCGGCCCTTGCCGATTCAGGAGAACGCATGAGAGCTTCGAATCGATTCGACCGAGTCTGTCGGCGGCTGGCAGAAATCGCCAAGTCGCGATTGACGCCGCTTCTCAAGCGGATGGCTTGGCAGCGGTTTCAGGCCGACGGCACGATGCCGACTGACCCGGCCTTGAGGGATCTTGTCGAGCGCCTGCGCGACGCCAAAAACGAATTTCGAGAGATTCACCAGCCCGCGCCGACGGGCGACATTTGAGGCACACAATGAACTTCATGGGAATCAATGAACAGTTGGGCAGTCTGGCTTTGGATACGATCATCAGCGAGAAGGGTCTTGCCGATATGCTGGGCAAGCATCGCGTCTCCGTCAAACGGGCGGTCCGGCGCGGGGAGTTGCCCCCGCCCGTTCGCCTGTTCGGTGAACCCGTCTGGACCGCCCAGGCCCTGCGCGAGCACCTTGCGAAGCGGCTGGAGCAGGCCCGCCGGGAAGTCGAGCGGACCGAGCGAAGAATTTCTTCACTTGCCTCTTGACATAGGCGATTACAGTAAGTAAGGTGTAGGCATGGCAAAGAAGAAATCACGCATGGGCCGGCCGCCGATTGACCCGGCAACCCGGCTGTCAGAGATCGTGACATTGAGGATGAACCGTGCGGACCACGAGCAGCTTAGGCGGGACGCCAAGGCCGCGGGGCTGTCCGTGTCGATGTACCTTCAGGAGTGCTGGAAAGCGAATCGGAGATAGCGTATGGCAGGTGTACGGGGTAGACCGCGAACCAAAGGGGGCAACTATCAGGGGTTCTTCATCGACGAGAAGGGCCGGAAGAAATACTTCACCGGCACGGCCAGCAAGCGAGAGACCTTGCAGATTGCCCGCAAGCTCGAAGACGACGCACGACAGGTTCGTCTTGGCTACCGGGAACCCCGACAAACCCACTTCAAACACCGGGACCGGCCGTTTACCGAGACGGTTGGCGAGTACCTGCAATGGGGGCGATGCCAGGGGGGACACAAAGGCCGGCCGTGGTCGCAACCGCACGCCGCGAGGAAAGAGAGCGACCTCAAGCTCTGGGGCGAGACGCTCGAATTGAAAGTTCTTGGCGACCTGGACGCCCTTCAACCGCGAGTGGAGGCGACGATTCGCGAGCTTGCCGCGAGAGGCCGGGCCGGGAAGAGCATCGGCAACACCGTCGAAGCGATCACGTCGTTCTGCAACTGGTGCGTGATTCGCGGCTACCTGTCCGAGAACCCTCTTGCCAAGCTCGGGAAGATCGACACGACACCCCAATCGACCTACAGGGCGCTGAACATCGACGAGACCCGGCGTCTACTGAACGAACTCCCGGACTTTCTCAAGCCCACGTACATTCTCGCCATGCTCAGCGGTTTGAGGGCGAACGAGCTTCGAAGTCTGACCCGGTCGCACCTGGACACCGTGAACAACGGGCTGCGGCTGGAACCCGCCTGGACGAAGAACCGGGAGCCCGGCTTCCAGCCTTTGCCGGCCAAGTTCGTCAAGCAACTGGCGACGTTCGCCGACAGCGGGATCGTGCCTGGACTGTACGAGCAGTTTGCCCGAACGCTCACCCGCCCGACAGATCCGCTGGTGTTTGTGAACACGCACCCGGCCCGTGAATTGGACGGCTACTTGAAGACCGCCGGGATACCGAAGAGCACCCCCGAGGGCAAGATCGCCTTCCATGCCCTTCGAACGAGCTTCGTAACCCTCACCTACGAAGCCGGCGCCACCCACAAGGAAGCCCAGGAGCTTGCCCGGCACAAGACGCCCGGCTTGACCGCCAACACCTACGCCCGGACGCGGAACGAGCGGCTTGTCGGGATCGCCGAGAAGATCGGGGAAACGGTGCTCCGTGCGGAAATAGGTGCACCGGCGGTGCACCAGACGCAGATAGGTGTCACCCCGGACGCGCATAAGTGCCTTCCCCAGCAAGCACTTATGGCAAATGAAATCCAATGGAGGCGGGGGGATTCGAACCCCCGTCCCGAGATGTTTCAGGATAAGCATCTACGTGCGTAGTTGCTCCATTTGCGAGTTTCGCCTCACGCAGCGCCGAGCCACAGGCCCTGCGATCGACTAGTCCGGTGTTTCTCGCTCCGTCGGCCCGGACGACCGACGAAGCCAGCCCACTGATTGACGCCCTTGTCAGACCCGCAGGCGCAGTCCGACAGGACGGGCAGCGTTATTTACGCAGCCATGGCATAGTTGTAGTTGCCATTTAAAGAGTTTAGTACCGGATGATTAACCAGGCCAACCGGCGTCCTGGGCACGCATCTTATCCATCCGCGATCCGGTCGAAGCCATTCGCCCCCGTATTCACTTATTCGAAAGAGCTGCTGAATCAATCTCCCGCCATTGTACTTGATCCTACGCCGCAAGGCCAGCAATTGTTTGGCGGTGCCGCACGATTGCCTGTCCGGTTGTGTGACTTCTCCAGGGGCACTCGCCGGCATCGGCCGGGAAGGACTCAGACGCTCCCCGCTCAGGAGGGGCGCTCGGAGGGATCGCATGGCGTGCGGGACGCGCTCTCCGCGGACGTAGACCCCGTACGTGCAGGTCGCCTTCTGCGTCTGGCCGGGAGCGAGTTCGATCGTCCAAGTCAACCTCCGGCGGCCGCTGGTCCCGCGGATCCCGGCGGATGCCGAATCAGCGACGCACGTACACGTCATAGGTGTAGGCCGCGGTCTTCGTCTGGCCGGGGCCGAGCTGCAAGTTCCACGTGAGCTTCGCCAGGCCGTTCATGCGGCGCAGGCCGACGGCGATCCTTTCGACCTTCGTCTCGGGATCCAGGGTCTTCAGTTCTCCGGACAGAGTCTTCGTGATCTCCAGGTCGACGGCTTTGTCCTGAAAGTTGACGACTGAGAATTCGCCCTTGACCGTGATCAGGTCCCAGGTCCATCCGTACATGCGGGCGGCTTCCCGCCTCCGGTCGGTCTCGAACTCGCCTTGCTCGGCCTTGACACCGACGGCGCGTGTGATACGGACCGTGTTCTTCGCCCTCGGAGGCGTGTAGGAGAGGGTGTCCTGACCGAGGATGACGCCGTTCTTCATCGTCTCGGCCGGCGCCGTGGTCCAGGGGATCTGGGTCGCGTTGGTCAGACGAATGCTGTGCCAGACCTCTTCCTCCCGGTCGGGCTGCTTCTTCGCGTACTCGTAGACGCCTTCCTGATTCACGTAGTCCGGAATGTCCCATTGGTAGATGTGCTGATAGGGAACGCTCTCAGTGAAAAGCGGGACATATGCGACCTCTCGCGTGCCCAGATCGAGACGGCCCGCAGGGTACAGGAACAGGTCCTCCGCCGCCTGACCGATCTCCGCTGCGCCGTAGATGGGCATCGGAGGTTGTTCCTGCGGGCCGTTGTATGTCACCATCTGCGTCATGATGTTCGATGTCACGTCGACTCCCCTGGATTCTGCCCGCCTCGTGGACAACGCCTGCAGGAACCGGGCGAGGTCCTGCTGCAGAGCGAGGGGGCTTGTCGTGTCGGCGAACTGAAGGTGCGGAAACCCGGTCACGAGCTGCATGTCGGCGTCCTTCAGCGTGCACGCGTCGTTGACGATCAGGGCCTGCGCCGAGAGGCGGGCCATGGACGCGTCGTCGATGTCGATTCTGTAACTGGGGGTCCAGGCGGCTCCCTTGGCCAGGAAACTGACCACTATCTGGACGCCCGGCGCGGGCTTCTTCAACCGTACGTGCAGCATAGGGGATTCGTCGCCTTCGGCGAAACGCCGCTCGGCCTTGCCGTCGAGGAAGGCGACCTGTGCGATTGTCCTGGGATCGATCGACAGCTCCCCTGCCTCGGTCTCCACGATCAGCAGACTGCCCTGCTGGGGCTGTTCGGACGGGTAATAGAGGCGGGGAAGAGACGACGATACACGGGGATCTCGCTCCATCGTGGTGCGGTTCGGGGCCATGTGGCGGATGACCCCCGTGATGTTTCTGTCGCCGATCGTGAGCTGGACCTTCCTGTCGGGATTGGCCCGCAGAAGTTCCGGGATCGTCACGGCGTCGATCAGCCGCTGCGATTCCGTCTGCCTGGCCACGACGCTTGCGATGGACAGGTCCGCCGGATAGGAGATCCAGAACGTGCCGTGGCAGGGGGCGACCGGGAGGGCGACCTGGAAGGACGTTGCCTCCGCGGGACACGTGATCCGCCCGGTAAAGAAGGCCAGGCCATTCTTGAACAGCGACACCTGTTGGATCGCAAGGGACTCGGATGGTACCGGGGGGGCATCGGCATGTCCCTGGCGGGCGAGGGGCGCCAGGACGATCGCGACGACGGCGGTGCACATGGTTCTTCTCATTGCAGGATCTCCCGAAAAATACCCGTTGATCTCAGAGTGTCCCGCGGACACAATCCAATCCTACGGAAGAGAGGAAGCCCGACCAAGTAAAAGGCATGTAAAACTCTGATTCAGGGGCACTTCAGGGGCCCCAGGGGGACGAACCGGCGGCGGGGCGGGAAGGGGGGGCAGCCCGCCTCTGAGCCAGGGCACAGGGGGGCGGTCCGGATCGTCGGTTGCCCAGGAGATGGTTCGGGTCCGGCGGGTCGAAAGAATTGACTTCGCGAACTTCCGGCCCTATAGAATCGTATAGCGATTTAACAAATGGGTCATGAGCGACCGATACGATTCTTGTTGCCCGCGTCCTGCGGGCGCTAACCTAAGCGAAGCAATTGGAGGTTATCATGAGTATGACTGTTGTGCGCTCGACGAGCCGATCCCGGCTGCTCCTATCTTCCGTCGTTTTCGTTCTGTTTCTGCTGACTGTGCCGGTGAACGTCTTCGCCGAGGACGAGCAGAGCATTCAGACCCTGCGCCGCATGGGCAAGGCGTTCGCGTCGATTGCCGAAAAGACTTCGCCTGCCGTCGTGGGCATCAAGGCTACCAAGACGATCCGCTCCGATTCCCGGCAGGGAAACGGGGACTTCTACAATCCGTTCGACGACCAGATGTTCGAGTACTTCTTCAGGCGTAGGATGCCGCGATCGGATCGTCAGGAACAGCCCAAGCAGGTTGCGCAGGGCTCCGGCTTCCTGGTCACCGCGGACGGTTACATTCTGACCAATAATCACCTGGTTGGCGAGGCTGAGGACGTCAGCGTGCAGTTGGACGACCGCCGGACGCTCAAGGCGAAAGTCATCGGCGCGGACCCCGGCACCGACGTGGCGGTCATCAAGATCGACGTGAAGGATGAGCCCTACGTGGAACTGGCGAACTCGGACTCCCTGGAGGTGGGCGAATGGGTCATCGCGATCGGCAATCCGTTCGGCCTGAGCCATACCGTGACGGCGGGGATCGTCAGCGCCAAGGGTCGCAACGACATCGGGGTCGCCAGTTTCGAGGACTTCATTCAGACGGACGCCGCGATCAACTTCGGCAACTCCGGCGGCCCCTTGCTGAACCTGGACGGCAAGGCCGTGGGCATCAACACGGCGATCATCGGGCCGGGCGGCAACGTCGGCATCGGCCTGGCGATCCCGATCAACATGGCCAAGGCGATCTACGAACAGTTGAAAGAGAACGGCAAGGTCGTCCGTGGGTACCTGGGCGTCAAGATCGGCAACCTCGACTCCGGCGTGGGCGAGTTCTACGGCGCCAAGAGCGACAAGGGGGCGATGGTGGCCGAGGTGATGGAAGGCTCCCCGGCCGAGAAGGCGGGCATCAAGGTGGACGACATCGTGGTGGAACTGCAGGGCGAACCGGTGATGGGGGCCAACGAGTTGATGAATCGGGTCGCCATGTTCAAACCCGGCACCGAGGTGGTGCTCACGATCCTGCGCGACGGGAAGCGAAAGACGATCACCGTGACGCTGGGCACGCGGCCGGATGAGGGTACGGTCGCCTCCGGCGGCTCATCCAAGACGGAAGACAAGTTGGGACTGCACGTTCAGACGCTCACGCCGGAACTGGCGCAGAGGCTGGGCTACGACGGGCTCAAAGGCGTCCTGGTGACCGAGGTGGACTCCGGCTCGCCGGCCGACGACAAGGGCATCCAGCCGGGCGATCTGATCACGGAAGTCAACCGGGAGGCCGTGCGGAACCTCAGGCAGTGGAGCGACGCGATCAAGAAGGCCGCGGAGAATGGCAAAGTTCTGCTGCGAGTCCGCGGCGAGAGCGGAACGCGGCTGGTACTCATCACGGTATCGGAGGAATAGCCGCTGCGATCCGCGGCTGGTCGCACCGGATCTCCAGGCCCCGCCTTCCTCGCGGGGCCTTTCTGTTGCTCGGGAATCTCCCTTTTCCAGGGGAGTGAAAAACCTAATGATCGCCGCCGGCCGAACGTGCGTAGAATGGTCCCGTACAGGTCAGGTGGATGGTGTGGTCGCTGGGGGTGCACATGGAGCCGGAATGCGGTCGTTCAGCCGGGAACACGGCGGGAGAGGCGGAGGCTCAGCTCGATGTGGTCCGCGCCGAACTCGACGAGTTGCTCAAGCACGCCAACGCAGGCGTTGCGGTCTATCGGGCCGTCGACGACGGCCGCGATTTCGTCTTTGTGGACTTCAGCCGCGGCGCCGAGGAGATCGAACGGATCGGCAAGGCCGACGTGATTGGCAAGAGCGTGCTGGAGATCTTTCCCGGGGTGAAGCTGTTCGGGCTCTTCGACGTATTGGTGCGGGTCTGGCGTACCGGGGTGTCCGAGCATCACCCGATCTCGATCTACCGGGACAACCGCATCAGCGGATGGCGCCGCAACTACGTATGCAGGCTGCCGAACGGACTCGTCATGGCGGTCTACAGCGATGTGACCTTGAACAAGCAGAGCGAGATGGCCGCGAGGATGAGCGAGCAGCGGTTCCAGGCCATCGCCGATTACACATACGACTGGGAGGTCTGGGTCAGTCCGGCCGGACGGGTGCTCTGGACCAATCCCGCGGCGACGCGCATCTCAGGCTATCAGGTCGAGGAGCTGCTGGCCATGCGGGACTACCCCGGCCCCCTGGCGTTCGAGCCGGACCGGAATCGGCTCATTCGGATCTTCCATTCGGCGGTCGAAGGAGGCACGGGAAACGACCAGTTTCGGATTCGGACCAAGGCTGGCCACATCCTCTGGGCCGAAATGTCCTGGCAACCCATCTACGACGAGAACGGTCATTCGCTCGGTCATCGCGAGAGCATCCGCGACGTAACCGCCCGCAAGCTGGCCGAACGGGCGGCAGAACTGGCCGAGCAGGAGAAGGTGGCCATTCTGGACAGCATGGAGGAGCGGATTCTCCATCTGGACGCGGATGGCTCAATTCTCTGGGCCAATCGGGCGGCCTGTCAGGAGATCGGCCTGGCCCGCGAGCAGATCATCGGTCGGTTCTCCGAGGAGATCCACGTCGAATGGCACGAATCATGGGGCGTCTGGCCGGCGGTCCAGGCAATGGAGACAGGTCGCCACATCGATGCGGAGCGGACCTCGCCCGAAGGGCGGACCTGGTTTGTCCAGGCCTCGCCCGTTCTCGATGCTCACGGTCTCACCGTGGGAGGTGTGGAGATCGCCCTGGACGTCAGCCGGTACAAGCACGGCCAGGGGGCTCTGCAAGAGTATGGCGGCCTGAGGCTCAAAGGCGATCACCATGGTCGGGCCGGCAGAGAGGGCTGATCCCGGCGTGCCCCGGCGGAAGCCGGGCATTGCTTGCAGCGTTGTGCAGGCGTATACTGCCGGGCTATGTTTGAGAGAGTCCTGTCTTTCTACACTCGCTATTTCGCGATTTGGGTCGTGCTGGGCGGTCTGGCCGCGTACTGCTGGCCTTCGCCGTTCAAGGCCCTGGCGCCGTGGAATCTGTGGTTTTTCGCCCTGACGATGTTCGGAATCGGCGCGGTGCTTCGGATGGAGGACTTCCGCCGGATCGCAAGGAATCCAGGGATCGTCCTGGTTGGAACCGTCGCCCAGTTCACCATCATGCCGTTGGGGGCGTTCCTGGTCTCCCGGCTGCTGGGGCTCTCCGACGAGTTGGCGATCGGCCTGATTCTGGCGGGCTCTGCCCCCGGGGCCATGTCCAGCAACGTGATGAGCTACGTCGCCAAGGCGGACACCGCCTATTCCGTCTCGCTGACGACTGTTTCGACGGTGTTGTGCCCGTTCCTGACGCCGACCCTGACGTGCCTGCTGGCCAGGGGCACCCGGATGGACGTGTCCGTTTTCGAGATGATGTGCAATCTGGTTGCCACCGTCATTGTGCCCCTGTTTCTGGGGTTCGGCGTGCGGCATTTCCTGGGGGAAGGTCTTCGCAAGGTCCTGCCGGTCTTCCCGGCCATCTCGGCGACGTTTATCGTCTTCATCTGCGCGTTGGTGATCGCCTTGAATCGCGAGCGGCTGAGGGAGTTGACCGGGATCACTCTGGTCGCCACGTTGCTGCTGAACCTGGGGGGCATGGCGGCCGGTTATGGTGTGGGGCGACTGTTCCGCATGGATCTGTCCCGCCGGCGGACTCTGTCCATCGAGATCGGGATGCAGAACGCAGGCCTGGGGACCGTGCTGGCCCTGAAGCATTTCGGGGCGGGGGCCACGATCCCCACCGCCGCATTTGTCTTCATCTGCATTCTGACCGCCTCGGCGGCGGCCTCCTTCTGGCAGAGGCATCCCGCCGACCCGGCTCCAGCAGAATGAATAGGAGATATTAGCGAACCCCTGTTGCATTCGCCCTGCGGATCCGATATGCTATGAAATTCTATCGATTCTGCGGCGAAATCCTGTGGACAGCCAGCGTCGGCTGACCTTCCGTCGGAATCGGGATTTGTGAGGAGTCATCGAGCATGGCGTACAGACTGGCGATTGCGGGCGTGACCGGCGCCGTCGGTCAGGAGTTCCTGAGTATCATCGAAGAGCGGAATTTTCCGTTCAAGTCGATCAAGATGCTGGCAAGCAGCCGGTCGGCCGGAAAGACGATGTCTTTCAAGGGAAAGACCTATACGATCGAGGAGATGACCAAGGACAGCTTCAAGGACGTCGAGATCGCCCTGTTCAGCGCGGGCGCATCGCGGAGCCGGGAGTTCGCTCCCGCTGCCGTCAAGGCCGGCGCCGTGGTTGTCGACAACTCCTCGGCCTACCGCATGGATCCCGAGGTCCCGCTGGTGATTCCCGAGATCAACCCCGAGATGATCAAGAAGCACAAGGGGATCATCGCGAACCCCAACTGCTCGACGATCATCGGGATCGTGCCGATCTGGCCGTTGCACAAGATCAATCCGGTCAAGAGGATGGTCGTGAGCACGTACCAGGCCGCCAGCGGCGCCGGGATGTCCGCGATGCTCGAACTCGAGGCGCAAAGCCGCGAGATCCTCGACGGCAAATCGCCGACCAAGAACGTGTTCCCGCACCAGATCGCGTTCAACTGCTTCAGCCACAACTCGGCGCTGGGCCCCAACGGGTACAACGAAGAGGAAATGAAGCTGGTAAAAGAGACACGCAAAATCTTTAATTGCCCGGACATCGCGGTGACCGCGACCTGCGTCCGCATCCCGGTGATGCGAGCCCACTGCGAGAGCATCAACCTGGAGTTCACCAAGGCGATCACGCCGGACGAGGTGCGGAAGATCCTCAGCACCGCCCCGGGCGTCACCGTGCTGGACGACCGCGAGCACAACCGGTTCCCCATGCCGATCGACGCCAGCGGCAAGGACGACGTCTTCGTCGGACGGATCCGCCAGGACGAGTCGCTGCCCGGCAATCGCGGCATCAACCTCTGGGTCTCCGGCGATCAGCTCCGCAAAGGCGCGGCCCTGAACGCCATTCAGATCGCCGAGCTGCTGTAGTTCGGAGGTCCCCGCGTTTTGGAGTGTATTCGGAGCCGCTCGGGAGACCCTCCTGGGCGGCTCTGCTTTTTGAAGACAATCCGAAATTCGAAGCTCGAAATCCGAGACGAGGCGTTCGATGAGCGACAGCGTTTCGGTCGTTGGGGCTTTGGTCCTTTGGGTTTGTTTGGAGTCTCCGATTTCGTGCTTCGGAATTCCGGCTTGGAGGCCGGCAAATGGCCCTTCGGAACATCAAGTTGACGATCGCCTACGACGGCTGCGACTATCACGGCTGGCAGATCCAGCCGGGCGAAGTCACCGTCCAGGGCGTGCTCACGGAGGCCCTCCGCAGCCTCCTGGGGCCCAGGGCTCGGATCTGCGGGGCCAGCCGCACCGACGCCGGCGTCAGCGCCTTGGGCCAGGTCGGCCTGATCCAGATCGACACGCCCATCCCCACGGAGAACATGGCCAAGGCGATCACCGACCGGCTGCCGGAGAATATGGCGATCGTCAAGGCCGAGGACGTCCCCATGGGCTTCGACGTCATCGGGGACGTCACGCGCAAGCTCTACCGCTATACGATCTATTGCGGCCCGGCCCGCCCGGTCCTGCACATGCGACGCTGCTGGTATATTGCCTCGGATTTGGACGTGGGGCGGATGAACGCCGCCGCCGGACTGCTCGTGGGCAAGAAGGACTTCAAATCGTTCGCCGCCGCGGCCGATCGGCGGGAGGACTCCGTTCGAACCGTCTTTCGCTGCGAGGTCGCCGAGGCCCCGGCCGAGGGCGGCCGCTGGATCTATGTCGAAGCGGAGGGCGACGGCTTTCTCTACAACATGGTTCGGAACATCGTCGGCACGCTGGTCGAGGTCGGTGTTGGCCGCTGGGCGCCCGAGAAGATCCCGGAGATCCTCGAAGCCCGGGACCGCAAGGCCGCAGGGCCCATCGCGCCGCCCAACGGTCTGTGCCTGATGTGGATCAAGTACGATTGACCGGCGGGTCCCTGGATGCGGACCGTGCAGAACCGGGGGAATATCGCTGCCGTACATCGTAGGTTGCCCCAGCGTGGCCCCTTTGGAAAGAGTGGATGATGCTCGTAGAACGTGACCATATCGGCATATTCGGGAAGATGAACTCCGGCAAGAGCAGCGTGATGAACATGCTGACTCAGCAGCAGACGTCGATCGTCGATCCGACGCCGGGGACGACGGCGGACACGAAGATCGCCCTGCAGGAAATCCACGGCATGGGGCCGGTGAAGTTGTTCGATACCGCCGGGTTCGACGAGGAGGGCGAACTGGGCCGGAAGAAGCGGGCCAAGGTCATGGCCGATCTGAAGGAGTGCGACCTGGTCCTGCTCGTGATCGATCCCGAGACGCGGGACTTCACGACCGAAGGCGAGATCCTGGCCGACGCCCGCGAGCTCGACAAGCAGATTCTCGTGTTGTTCAACCTCTTCGGACCTCTGGCCGAGGAGCGGATCCCGGCGGTGGAGGAGAAGCTCCCGCTGTTGCGGTTCCATCAGAAGATGTCGCTGCGAGCCGTCGATGCGAGCTTCCGCCAGCCTCTGCTGCACTTCATCCTCGCCAACTTCGTCTCCAGGAACGCCAAGATGGAATTGTTGCCGTTCCTGGAGCGGGACGAGTTCTACGTGCTGAACATCCCGATGGACGACGAGACCCCGCCGGGGCGGTATCTGCGGCCTCAGGCGATGGCCGAGGAGTACATCACGAGGAACTGGGCGTACCCGGTTTCCTATCGAATGGACCTGGGCAAGGCCCGCAAGGGCGACGCGAGCGAGCGACGCCGCTGGGAGACGTTCCTGGGCAACCTCAATCGGCGGCCCAAGGCGATCATCACCGATTCCCAGGCGATGGACCTGATGCATACCTGGACCCCGGCGGATGTCATGCTGACCACGTTCTCCATCATGATGATCAACTACGTCAGCCGGGGCAGGCTGAGCAAGTTCGCCGAGGGCATTCGCGTTCTGAAGGACCTGCGGCCCGGCGACAAGATCCTGATCGTCGAGGCGTGCAACCACTCGCGGATCGCCGAGGACATCGGGACGGTCCAGATCCCCAACTTCATCAAACGGCATTGGCCCGACGTCGTCGTCGAGCACAACTTCGGCCAGGAGTTCCAGGAGAACCGGCAACTCCAGTCGTACAAGCTGGTCGTCCACTGCGGCGGCTGCATGATCACCGCCCAGAAGCTCCTGGCCCGCATCCGCGATCTGGACTCCGTCGGCGTACCCTACACGAACTACGGCGTCTTTCTGTCCTGGATGCAGGGGCCTGCGGCTCTCCGCCAGGTGCTGACGCCGTGGGGCATCGACTGCGGCGACTGATTTCCTCGTTTCCCGGGCTCCAGAGGTCACCTCGAGCCGGAATCGGTTTGCCTTCTGCGGCGGCGCGTCTACAATGGGGATTGCCGGATGGGTTGCGACGCTCGCGACCGGTCCGGATGACTGTCGCCGCAAGACGGTGAGGAAGGGACGAGGTCGCTTTGCAGCCCATTCAATTGCCAGTCCGCTCGATCATCAACTCCAGGCCGCTGGGCCTGAGTCTGGAGGGCACGGTTCTGGTCTGCCGCGATCTGCGGGGGAGGACGGGGCCGGAGTTGCAGATCCCGGTCGAGCTCATCACCATCACCGAGAACAGACGCTTCAACGCCCGGCGGTTGATCCTGTCGCTTTCCGTTCTGCTGTTGTCCATCCTGACGGCGGTGGTGCCGACAATGATCCTCGGCCCGGCGGAGGATCGAGAGCCGTCGGTCTGGGACGGCGCCGCCGGGGCCGTCTTGCTGGGGGGATTCCTCGCCTTCTGCTCGCTGCTGGTGTCGTTCTTCTTCAAGGTCAGAACCGTGTGTCTGACCGTCGCACCGCAAGGCAGTTGCATCGAATTCTGGAGGCATCGCAGGTACGCGCAGGCTCTCGACACCCTCTTGGAACAGATTCGTCAGAGACAAAGGGCCGCCGAGAATGCGACCGACTCGCCTGCGAAGGGCCCCGCGATCTATGCGGACCCGCCCTCGCTGACCCGCAGGTTCCTCGCCTTCCTGATGTTCTCGTGCGTCCCGGCCGTGATGATCGAGCAGCCGCGGCTCTTTTTCCTCGCGATCTTTCCGGTCACGTGGTACCTGGTCCGCCAGACGCAACTCCTCAGGCAACCCCTCGCCTTCCGCCGGGCGGTCCGATGTTTCCACAGGCAGGACTGGGGGCAGGCGGGCGAACTGCTGGCCGGGCTCTTGGCCGAGCAGCCGGACCATTTGCCCTCGTACACCCTTCTGGTCTACGTGTACACGCGGTCCGGCCGGTTCGACGACGCCTTGGAAGTGATCGCACGTTACGGCGACGCCTGGCCGGAAATCTCGGAAGACCTTCATACCGCGACCTGGCGGTGCAAGCGGGTCGGCAAACGCCGGGAGGCGAACGAGCCATCCGCGGATTGGGGCGGCCCTCGAGCTCAAGGGGATCTATGCGAGTAGTCCACATCATCACCCGGCTGATCCTCGGCGGGGCCCAGGAGAACACCCTGATCACGTGCAGACTCCTGGCCGAGCGGGGCCACGACGTCACCCTCATCACCGGGCCGGCCCTCGGACCCGAAGGGCAGCTCTTCGACCAGACGAAGGGCCAGAAGTACCGCACGATCGTCGTCGATGAGATGCGGCGGGCCATCGAGCCGGTGAAGGACGCGAAGAGCTATCGCAAGATCAAGAAGCTGCTCTGCGAGTTGCAGCCGGACATCGTCCACACGCACAGCGCCAAGGCCGGGATCGTCGGCCGATTCGCGGCGGCGTCGCTGCGAGGCCGGTGGGCTCCAAATCGGCCGGCGGTGGTTCACGGCATTCACGGCCTGTCGTTTCACCGCTACCAGAATCCGTGGGTCAATCGCTTCTACATCGCCATCGAGCGGGCCACCGGCCGGCGAACGGACTACTTCATCAGCGTCGCGGACGCGATGACCGAGCAGAACAAGGCCGCCGGCATCGGCGTGGACAAGCCCTACGTCACGGCGTATTCGGCCATCGACGAAGAGAGCTTCCTGACGCCCATCCCCGAGCGACGGCGCGCCGAGTTCCGCCGCAAGTACGACATCCCGTGCGACGCGGTGGTCCTGGTGACCGTCGCGAGGCTCTTCATGCTCAAGGGCCACGACTACATCATCGAATCCGCCAGGGATCTCGCCAAGCGCTTTCCCAACGTGATCTGGCTCTTCGTCGGGGACGGCAATCTGATGGACGTCTACAAGAAGCAGATCCGCAACCTGGGTCTGGCCGATCGATTCCGGTTCACAGGCCTGATGCCGCCGGATCAGATTCCGCTGGCAATTCAGTCCTCGGAAATTCTGGTCCACTGCTCGCTCCGCGAGGGTCTGGCCCGCACGCTGCCCCAGGCGATGCTGTGCGGCCGCCCGGCGATCTCGTTCGACGTGGACGGCGCCCGCGAGGTGGTGAACCCCAACACCGGCCGGCTTGTCGAGCCCAAGAATGTCCCGCAACTCATTGAAGCCTGCGCCGAAATGATCCAGGACAAGGCTTTGCGCGAGCGGCTCGGCCGGACCGCCCAGGATTCCGTCAAGACGAAGTTCGCCCCGGATACGATGGTCGACACGATCGAGAGCGTGTATCGCCAGTTGATCCCCGATGGATCCCGGCCAGGAAAGGACCGTTCATGAAGAGTTTCAGAAAGGAACTCTGGTTTCGCACGCGTCAGAGACGCGAGTTCATCAATATCACGTCCGAGGTCCAACAGTGCCTCCGTGAGAGCGGTGTCCAGGAAGGACTGCTGCTGTGCAACGCGATGCACATCACCGCCAGCGTCTTCATCAATGACGACGAGTCGGGGCTCCACCAGGATTTCGAGACCTGGCTGGAGAAGCTGGCCCCTGAGAAGCCGTACAGCCAGTACCGGCACAATACCGCCGAGGACAACGGC
>JAAYVJ010000213.1 GCA_012517265.1 Planctomycetota bacterium
AACGCCAGTTTTGCGGGCCAGTACGAGAGCGTCTTCAAGGGCCGGGGCATGCAGTTCGACGAGGTCCGCGAATACATGCCGGGAGACGACATCCGCGACATCGACTGGAACGTCACGGCCCGCACGGGCAAGCCGTTCATCAAGCGGTTCGTCGAGGAACGCGAGATGACCGTGTTGTTCGCCGTGGACTTGAGCGCCTCGGGCGAGTTCGGCACGGTCAGCAAGATGAAGAACGAGCTGGCGGCGGAGTTCTGCGCGGTTCTGGCCTTCGCGGCCGCGAGGAACAACGACAAGGTGGGCCTGCTGATTTTCACGGACCGCATCGAGCTGTTTATCCCGCCGAAGAAGGGCAGCCGGCACATCCTTCGGCTGATCCGCGAGTTGCTGGCCTTCAAGATGCCCAAGCGCAGGACGAACATCCCGTTGGCCCTGGACTACCTGGCCAAAGTGGTCCGCAAGCGGGCGACGCTCTTTCTCGTTTCGGACTTTATCGGGACCGACGTTAAGAAGCCGCTGAGTCTGCTGAACAAGCGGCATGACGTGATCTGCGTGCCGGTCCGCGACCGTGTGGAGGTGGCGATGCCCTCGGTCGGCCTGATCGAGATCGAGGACGCCGAGACGGGGGAGATCCTGCTCGTCGACACGTCGAGCAAGCGGTTTCGCGATCAGTACGGCGCGCACAGTTCTCAGAGGTTCGACGAACTCAAGGGGCTGTTCCGCGCCGGCAACGTGGATTTCATCCCGATCTCGACCGACCGGGCGTATGTCAACGACGTGATTCAGTTTTTCCATATGCGGCACCGGCGGCGTTGACCTGCAGGGGCGGGTTTCAAACCCGCCCGTATGAACCCGCGGTGCTCAGAGGATGTAGCTGAGAGGATGTGAACGACGATGGCAGAGAAGCTGAATTTCGCACTCCCCGAGAAGAAACCCAGGGGTTCGGCGGCCGGTGTGCTGACCGTGCTGCTGTTGATCGTGCTGACGGCCCTGGTGGGCGTGGACCTCTATCTCCAGTGGTCGGCGCAGAAGCCCGAACCCGCGACGGTCGGGGGTCTCTCGGTGGAACAGGCAAAGGACCTGGCGGGCAAGCTGGCCCAGCGGGGCCTATACCAGCAGGCCGCGACCGCGTGGCAGGACTATCTGGCGGCCGCCCGGCCGGCCGGTCCTCAGCGGGCGCAGATCCACTTTCAGATCGCCGGCCTGCTGGAGAAGGCCGGTCTCTACGGCGACGCCATCGAGCAGTACTATCGCAGCGAAGAGGCCGCGCCGATGGACGAGCTGAGTCCCCAGATCAACGCCCACGTCAAGGAGTGCTTCGAGAAACTGGGCAAGTTCTCCGCCCTGCGATACGAAGTGATGGACCGGACCAGCATGGACGCGTCGAAACCGGCCGGCGGCAAGGTCGTCGCCGAGATCGGGGCCGAGAAGATCAGCGAATCGCAGCTCGACGCGCTGATCGAGGAAAGCATCGAGGACCAGTTGGCTCCGATGCGAGCGTTCATGACGCCGGAACAACTCAACGAACAGAAGAAGAAGGCCTGGGAGCAATCCCGCAGTCCGCAGGCCAAACAGGAGTTTCTCCAGAGCTGGCTGGCCCAGGAGATCCTGTACCGCCAGGCTCTCGACCAGCAACTGGGCGAGAAGCCTGAGGTGAAGCGGCTGGTGCACAGCCTGACTCGGCAGGCCCTGAGCCGGCAGATGCTTGACGAGCAACTCGCCTCCAGGATCCATGTTACGGACACCGACGTGCAAACCTATTACGCGGCCAACAAGGACAAATACGTCGAGCCCGCCGGGGCCAGGATCAGCCACATCTGCGTGGATGAAGAGGGCAAGGCGAACGAGCTTCTCACGCAGATCAAGAACGGCGCCGACTTCGCGGCTCTCGCGAAAGAGTCCGGCGGCAAGGTCGCGGAGGACGTCCATCCGGGTTCGTACGTGCCCGGCATCGGGGATGCGAACGATCTCAACGCAGCCATTTTCGCGGCGGACGCTCCGAAGGTCCTGGATCATGCGTTCAAGACCGAGAAGGGGTGGGAGATCGTGCGAGTGGACGAGAAGCGTCCCCCGCGGCAGAAGAGCTTCGACGAGGTTCGCCAGCAGGTCATGATGGAGTTGCTGCGACGCAAGAGCGAAGAAGTCCAGCGTGAGTACATCAAGGAGATGATGGACAAGTACAAGGTGATCGTCCACACCTCCGCGTTGCCGGCGGCCCGGCCGGAACCCTCGAAGGAGGCGTCGCCGAAGCCATGACGAACGGACCTCGTGCATTGATGAAACGGCACATGGCGTCCCCTGTGGATACTGGGGGCTCTGCCCCCAGACCCCCGGCATTTTCCGCTTTGAGCCAGCAGCATGCTGGGAGAGAGGGGCCGGTTCGCTGCTACTGCGACCTCCCTCGATCGGATGGGAGCGGTCGATTTCGCACGGCGGCGCAGCGCAGCCAAGGGTCTTTCTCATTACCATGCCATTGGCGCAAAGCGAAAAATGCCGGGGTTTCAGGGGCGGAGCCCCTGAGATCAACAGTCGTAGGGTGGGGCTTGCTCCGCCGTCTTCCCCTCATTTGTACATGCGTGTTGCTGACTGTCGCCGGCTGCAAGAAGGACTCCCAAGGCAAAGCGGGCAAGAGCCAGTTCGAGGTGGACAAGGTCTATGAACGAGGGCCCGCGACGGTGCACGTTCGCCTGGACAAGACGAAGTTGACGATCGCCGACACGGTCCTGCTCCAGTTCGAAGCGACGCTCCAGCCGGGATACAAGATCGACATGCCCAAGGTGGACAAGGTCCTGGAGAACTTCGGCATCGTGGACTGGGACGATCTCGGCGAGAAGCTCGACGTGAAGAACAACGTGGTCACGACGTATCAATACAAACTGGAACCGTTCCTGTCGGGCAAGTACGAGATCCCGGCGTTCACGTTCGTATTCCACGACGCCAACGACCCCGGCGCCAAGCACGAGTTGGCCAGCGAGGCGATCCCGGTCGAGGTCACTTCGCTGCTGGGCGATCAGCGAGCCAAGCTGGTGATCGAGGACATCGAGGGCGTCGTCGAAATGCCCAGGCCGGCCCGCCGGTGGTGGCTCTGGGGTCTCGTGGCGTTGGCCGTCGCTTCGATTCCGGCCGGGTGGCTGCTCCTTCGCACGAAGCGAGCCAGCCGGGTGGTCCGTGTCTTCAAGTCGGCGCATGAAATCGCCTACCTGCGTCTGCGGGCCCTGGTCGCCGAAAATCTGATCGAACAGGGTCGGATCAAGGAGTTCTACGAGCGGATCAGCGGTATCTTGAGGCACTACATCGAGGATCGGTTCGACCTGCACGCGCCGGACCGCACGACCGAGGAGTTTCTGAGCGAGCTGCGGTTCGCCGAGACGCTTGCCTCGGGGGACAAGCAGACGCTGGAGGAGTTCCTGACGCACTGCGACCTCGTCAAGTTCGCCAAGCACGAGCCGACCACCGAGCAGATCCAGCGGACGTTCGACCTCGTCAAGGACTTCGTCGAGCGGACCAAGTCCGAGGAGCGGCTCGTGGACGTGACGGACCGGATCGGCGCGGAGCCCGCGGCTCAGACGGAGGTGGCGTGATGGACTGGTACTCTCCCTGGGCTCTGTTGTTGCTTCTGGCGCTTCCTTTCGTGGGCTATCTCATGCTGCGTCGGAAGGGCGGCGCCGCGGTCAAGTTCCCCAGCCTGGTGGATATGCGGAACTGCCCGGTCTCCTGGCGGCTGCGTCTGCGGCCACTGCTGGTCGTGGCCCGGCTGCTGTGCATGGCTCTTCTGATCGTGGCGCTGGCCCGGCCTCGCAAGGGGACCACGCTTTCGGAGATCTCCGCCGAGGGCGTCGCGATCGAAGCTGTCGTGGACCGTTCCGGCAGCATGAAAGCGGAGATGGACTACGACGGCGAGAAACTCGATCGGTTGGAAGTGGTCAAGCGAGTCCTGACCGACTTCATCGAGGGCGACAAAAAGGACCTTCGCGGCCGGACGAGCGACCTGATCGGTCTGGTGACGTTCGCACGCTATGCGGACACGGTGTGCCCCCTGGTCTTGAGTCACGGCGTGCTCGCCGAGTTCCTCAAGCAGACGGAGATTGTGTCCCTCCGCAACGAGGATGGGACCGCGATTGGCGACGCGATCGCTCTGGGGGCCGCCAGGCTCAAGAAGGCCGAGGAGGAACTGCAGCGCCGCAACGCGAAGCTGGGCTTCGGGAGCGAGGATCAGGCGGCGAAGGACGCCCCGGATTTCAAGATCAAGAACAAGGTCATGATCCTCCTGACCGACGGCCGGAACAACATGGGCCGACAGGACCCGCTGGAAGCGGCCGAGCTGGCCAAGAAGTGGGACATCAAGATTTACTGCATCGGCATCGGTTCTTCGCAGGCGTATCAGACGGTGCAGACCCCGCTCGGGACGTTCCGCATGCCGACCGAGCAGGATCTCGACGAAGGACTGCTCAAGGCGATCGCCGACAAGACCGGCGGTTTCTACAGCCGGGCCGACGACGCCCGGTCGCTGCGGGAGATCGTCGAGAAGATCGACAAGTTGGAAAAGACGGAAGTCAAATCCGTGCAGTACACCCAGTATGCGGAGCACTTCGACTGGTGGGCGATGCCGGCCCTGGCGCTGCTGGGCCTGGAGATGCTCGCGGGCTGCACGATCTTTCGGAAGATCCCATGAATCTCGGAAATGACAACGCGTTGTGGCTGCTGTTCGCGGTGCCGCTGGTGCTGGTCCCGGCGTACGTCTGGTGTTTCTGGCGCAAGGCGCGGGCATTGCGGATCCTGGCCAGCAACGAGATGCTCGCCAAGATCAACAACACCGTCAGCCTCCAGAAGCAGATCTTCAAGGCGTGCCTTCTGATCGCGGCCTTCGCGTGCGTCGTCATCGCGCTGACGGAGCCGAAATGGAATCCGCAGCCGCAGCAGGTTCGCCGCAAGGGCCGCGACGTCGTCATCTGCCTGGACACGTCCAAGTCCATGCTCGCCGAGGACATCACGCCCAACCGGCTCGAACGCTCCAAGATCGCGATCTCCGACCTGCTGGAGGTTCTCAAGGGCGACCGCATCGCGATCATCACGTTCGCGGGCATAGCGACGGTGAAATGCCCCTTGACGCAGGACTATGCGTTCGTTCGCATGGCGCTGGCGGACATCTCGACCGAGAGCACCAGCCGGGGCGGAACGATGATCGGCGACGCGATCCGCAAGGCCACCGAAGAGGTGTTCGACAAGCAGAGCCGCCTGTACAAGGACATCATCCTGATCACCGACGGCGAGGACCACGACAGCTTCCCCGTCCAGGCGGCCCAGAAGGCGGCCGAGAGCGGCGTGCGGATCCTGGCCATCGGTCTGGGCGACGACCAGACCGGCTCGCGAATCCCGATCACCGGTCCCAACGGCGAGAGAACCTTCCTCAAGTACAAGGGGGAGGAGGTCTGGTCCAAACTCGACAGCGAGACGCTCCGGGAAGTAGCCTATGCGACCGAGGGCGGCAAGTACCTGTCGGTCCTGCCGGGCACGACGCTGGACCTGGGCCGGATCTACGGGGATGTGATCGCCTCGGCCGAAGGACGCGACCTGGAATCCATGACGATGATGAAGTATGATGAAAAGTTCCAGATCTTCGTGGCTCTCGCGCTGGGGCTTCTGATCGTCGAAGTCTTGGTGAGCGAACGCAGGAAAAGTGGGAAGTTGGAAGTGAGAAGTGCGAAGTCAGAGGCTTCACCAGTGAAGCGTCAATCGGCGGGTTTTGGACATCAGGCTGCGGGCTGTGCGGTGTTGCTGTTGGCGGTCCTGGTCTCGGGTGCGAAGGCCGAGTCGGTGCGGGAGATTCTCCGCGAGGGCAACGGGCTCTACGGCGACGGCAAGTACGCCGACGCGATCAACAAGTACAACGACGCGCTCGTCGAGCAGCCGGAGGCGGTCGAGCCGAGGTTCAACAAGGCCAACAGCTACTACCGCATGGATGACTTGGACGAGGCATTGGATCTGTACCAGGAGGTTGCGGCCAAGAGCAAGGATATGAAGCTGGTCGCCAAGGCCAAGTACAACGCGGGCAACTGTTTCTTTCAGCGGGGGACCAAGCAGCGGGATTCGGACCTGCAGAAGGCCGTCGACGACATGAAGACGAGCATCACCTGCTGGCGGGGAGTGCTGGACATCGATCCGAAGAACGAGAAGGCGGCCCGCAACATTGAGGTGGCGAGGATGACCATCAAGGACATCCTCGACCAGATCAAGAAGCAGCAGGACCAGAAGAATCAGCAGAACCAGCAGGATCCGAACCAGCCTCCGCAGCAACAGCAGAGTCAACAGCAGGACCCCAATCAGCCGCAGAGTGCGAATTCGCCCAAGGATCAGAACCAGCCGCAAGATCCCAACCAAACCCAACAGGGTGAGAAATCACAGGACCCGAATCAGGCGAAGGAGCAGCAGAAGCAGCACCAGCCGCAGCAGGGTCAGGATCAGAAGCAGGAGCAGAAGTTCGAAGCCGACCCCACGGCCCAGGAGATCATCGACAACGAGCAGCGGCAGAAGAAGGAACGGGAAACGTTCCAACAGTCGCGATACCGGGAGGTCGAAAAGGACTGGTGATGAAGGATCTTTTGACATACGCGATGTTGGCGATGGCGTTGGCAGGCGCCGCCTCGGCGGGCAACTCGGGCAACGTCCGCGTCCGGGCTACGGTCAATACCGAGACCGCCATCTACCCGGGCGACGCCTTCCAATATTCCGTCATTGTGGAAGGCGGGGCCAAGCCCAGTAAGATCGACATCACGCCGCTCAAGGAATTCCGCCCGATTCCGGCCGGCGACGGCACGTCGTATCAGCAGTTCAACGACCAGGTTTCGGTGACCTATTCTTCGAACTACCAGATCACCGCGACGGAGGCCGGCACGATGCACCTGCCCGGCGTGACGGTCGTCGTGAACGGGCAGACCTATACGACCAACGCGGTCGACGTGACGGTCTCGAAACCCGGCACGACCGACCGAATGAGCGTGGAGCTGTCGGTCTCGCGGCAGAAATGCTACGCCGGCGAGCCGATCGTGATGACCGCCCGATGGATCGTCTCGACGCGATGGCAGAACGTCGCGTTCAACGTTCCGGTATTCACCTCGCCCGATTTTCTCATCGAGGACGTTTCGTCCGCCGGCGGCACCCAGGCCGAGCAGGTGGTGATCGACGGAGTTCCGACGACGGTCCGGGGCACCCGGCAGAACATCAAGGGCGTGGAATCCGAAGTCTACGTTTTCACCAAGGTCCTGCTGCCCCAGCGGGCCGGGCGTCTGCGTCTCGATCCGGTCGTCGTATCGGCGAATCTGGCGGTCGGGCGGGTCCGCACCAACAGTCTTCTGAATCCCTACATGCTGGACTACAAGCGGATGTCGGTGCAGTCCGAGCCCGTCGAGTTGGAGGTGCTGCCGCTGCCGGAGGAAGGCAGGCCGGCCGAGTTCTATGGGCTCGTCGGCAAGTACACGATCGAGGCCTCCGCCAGTCCGACCAAGGTCAGCGTGGGCGACCCGATCACGGTGACCATCCGGATCGGGGGCAATCCGTACCTCAAGCCGGTCCAATGGCCGCAGCTCGAGCAGGTACCCGAACTGATGCAGAACTTCAAGATCCCGGCGGAAAAGGCCTCGCCGACTCTGGAGAACGGGTTCAAGGTCTTTACTCAGACCCTCCGGGCCAACAGCGACGCGGTCAAGCAGGTTCCGCCGATCCCGCTGGCCTATTTCGATTCGCAGGCGGGGCGTTACGTCGTGGCCAAGACCGACCCGATTCCGCTGGAGGTTTCCCCGACGAGGATTCTGACGAACGCCGACATGGAAGGGGGCGGGACCGGGGGCGGCTCGCCGCAGCTTTCGCCGGTGCAGGCGATCAGCAAGGGGCTCTCGGCGAACTACTATGGCCCCGAGGTCCTGCTCGATCAGAGCTTCTCGCTGCTGTCGGCGGTCGTCAGCCCGGCCTATGCTGCGATCTGGTCGATTCCCCTGGTCGCCCTGGTGGCCAGCGCGGTCGTTCGCGTGGCCGGCAGGACGAGTCCCGAGTCGGTTGCCCGCAAACGCCGCCGACAGGCCGCACACCTGGCCCTGAGGCGACTGAAGGCCGTGAGTGCCGTCGACGCCGGGCGGCGGCCGGAGCAATTGCTGGAGGCCATGAAGGGCTACATCGGCGATCGTTTCGACCGCGTGGCCGCGTCGTTGACCGCGGATGACTGCCGCGATGCGATCGCGCGGGCCCTCGACGATGCCGCCCTGGCCTGGCGGTATCGGGATCTGATCGCGGCCTGCGAAGCCGACCGCTATGCGCCGTTGGCCGCGGAGATCGGGACTGCCCAGGTGCAGGAGGCCATGGAATTGATTGACGCCATTGAGAAGCGGTTGAGGAAATGAAGATCTGCAGCGGCCAAGTCATTTTGCTCAATGCGGTGCTCCTGGTTTGTAGTGGGACTCTATTGCCCGGATGGACCCCATTGTCACTGGGGTCGACAAGGTCCTCTTCAGATTCCAAGGAATCGACAGAGCCGACGCAACAGAGGGCATTCGCTGGTGACTTGTCCCGAGCGACGAGCGACGAGGGACGAACGACGAACCAAGACCTTTATGCTTTGCTCAACGAGGCCAACGCGGCGTTTCAGCAGGGCAACGCCGCGAGCGATCCGGCCGTCGCTCGGCAGTCCTACGACAAGGCCGTTCTGTTGTATGAGAAGATCATCCGCGAGGGGGGCGTGCAGAACGCCGGTCTGTACTACAACCTGGCGAACGCTCGTCTGCTCACCGACGATCTCGGCCGGGCGATTTTGAATTACCGCCGGGCCGAGCGGCTCGACAGTTCGGACTTGAACATCAAGAAGAACCTCGCCTTCGCCCGGAGCCGACGAATCGACCGGGTCGAAACCGGGACCCAGGAACGCGTGCTCGAAACGCTGTTCTTCTGGCACTACGACCTGTCGCTGCGAACCAAGCTGTTCCTGGCCTGCCTGGCCTTCGCGTCCGCGTGCATCGCGGCGACGGTCATGATCTGGCGCGGGCGCGGCACGGCCGGCATGACCATCGTCTTGTTGTCCGGCGTGTTGGCCGTCTGCCTGCTCGTTTCAATTCTGGTCGAGAACCACACGCAATCCACCATGCGGTTCGGCGTGATCACGGCCGCCGAGATCGTCGCGCGTCAAGGCGACGGTCCGAACTACCCGCCCAGCTTCAAAGACCCCCTCCACGCGGGCACCGAGTTCGAGTTGATCGAGAAGCGTCCGGGCTGGTGTCACATCCGATTGTCGGACGGCACCGAGGGGTGGATCCCCGAAGACACCGCCGAACAGGTGTAATCAGCCTTTGCGGGCTTCAGTATGGTTCTGCCAATCCGTTGGCCATCGAGGATTCCCAGCGGTATTGTCTGCAACGCGTAGGGTGTGCTGGAAGAGGCACCGAAGGATGCCGCATTCTGTCCGCTAAGTACCGCTCGAGGTCCAGCGTCCATTGACCGGAACTTCAGACCGTTTCGGCGTCCTGATCCTTCTGTGGGGTGCGCTGGGTTTCGTCGGGAGGAACGGCCTGACGCGGGTGGCGGCCGCCGCCCGTCTCAACGACACCGTCGGCGAATTCGTTGCGCTCGTAAAAGGCGCCAAGGCCGTGTCGCGACACGCGGGGGAGCTTCATCGCGTAGGTCCCGAAACCACGTCGGTCGAGCAGAGCCTCCGCTGGCATCGCTCGACAGGTTCCGGCGGAAACCCCCGCCTGGGGCGCTCGGACGAGTTGTTCCACAGATCGCGGGGGCCTAGACGCGAGACGGAGCCCGTACTTGATGCGGCTCGAAGGTCCCTGCAGGATGGGAGAATCCGCTGAACGAGGAGGACGACTTGGGAGAATCCATCGCATAGTCCTTCTCTCCGACCCTCGGCCGAATTGCGGTTCGGGGGCTCGCGCCGGGGAAGAGGGGAAGTCCGGCAATCCCACGCAGATGCGTTTTATCGGGCGGTTCTTGTTGCCGGACGCGGCGGAGGGCGAGGCGAATCCCCTGGGCGACAGAAACCTGCGGAAATTCGCAAAAAGCGACTTGAGGGGGACTGTTTGTGGGCCGATCTAGGGATTGATTTGCGTTCGCAGAACGGTGGCGCGTGTCGTCTGTCACCGCCTGGTGGCGAACGAGCGTCCCATCTCCGTTCTGGGGGCAGACTGTTACAGCCGAAGGTAGAGGCCGTGGGAACGCCGGGTTCCGCCTCTGAGCAACCAATCGAGTTAGAGGAGCTCATATGGGAAAGTCACTGATGATTGTGGACGACTCGGCCACGATGCGCAAGATCATTATGCGGACCGTGCGAATGTCGGGTCTGGAATTTGAGCGAACCGAGGAGGCCGGCAGCGGCGTCGAGGCTCTGGAGAAGCTGAAGACCGGACCTGTCGACGTCGTGCTTTGCGACATCAACATGCCGGAGATGAACGGCACGGAGATGGTCAAGCAGGCCCGGCAACTGCCGACATGTGCCTCCACCAAGATCATCATGGTCTCGACCGAAAGCGCCGAAGATCTGATCAAGCAGGTGATGGCCGACGGGGCGGACGGCTACATCACCAAGCCGTTTACGCCGGAGAAGTTCCAGGAGAAGTTGACGCCCCTGCTGAACTAGCGTCACTCGTGGATCGTGAAGCGTGAAACGCCGGAACGGGTCTTACGCTTCACGAGGTTCGCTTCACGTTTCACGAACGACTGTGGAGAAGACAATATGATTACGACGGTGTCGCTGAAGGATACACTGCTCGACAGCGCCAGAGAAGTATTTGAGACGATGGTGTTCATGGCGTTGGAGGGGCTGGAGGACGATACGACGAGCCTGGGGGAGCCCACGCTGCTCGGATCGATCACGTTCAAGGGGCATCTGGAGGGATGCCTGGGCGTCTGTTGCGATGAAGCGTGCGCAAAAACCATCGCGGCGAACATGCTGGGCATCACGTCTCCGGAAGAGCTGACCGAGAATGACGTCAGCGACGCCATGGGCGAGATCGCCAACATGGTGATGGGAGCCGTCAAGGCCCGCATTCAGAACGATGTCGGGACGGTCGAGGTGTCGATTCCCTCCGTTGTGCAGGGGCGCGAACTGAAGAACAGCCTGGGCGAAGGCGCCGTGCAGGTGAAAATCCGCGTCAACATCGAAGAACAATACCGGGGTGAATTCTCGCTGCAGTATCGGGAAAGCAAGCAACAATGACGGCGCGGATATGCGAAGAGGCGACGCGCTCCGTCGCCTCGGCATGATAACGCATTCGTCTTGGTGGATCTATGGCAGTTGCAGGAACCGACATCGTAACCCGCATCGCCGAATTGTCCGATGATGCCTTCGCGGCGTTCTGCGAAGACATCGCCGGCATGTTCGGCGTCGAGATGCGGTGCGAACGCCGGCAGATGCAGACCCTGCCGGTGCGCGGCCTCCGGGACCACTTCAAGAAGCTGGTCGTCGTGCATCTGTCCAAAGCCGATGGGGCCCTGGATGGCACGTTCCACCTGGTGTTCGACCAGGGGGGATTGTTCGTTCTCTCCGGCGTCATCGTCATGCTGCCGGAAACCCGCATCATCGAGGAGGCCAAGCGCGGATCCATCGAGGACGCCACGAACCTGCAGGATGCCGCCCGCGAGGTGGGCAATCTGCTGGTGGGTTCGTGGGATCGGATCTTCCGCGAGGAGTGTCCCGGTCACCAGCATTTTGTCAAAACGAGCACCTTCATCGGCAAGCCCTGGGACAAGCCGGAGCAGATTGAACTGCAGGCCAATACGGAGGTTGCGGTCGTCCTGTACGAGATGGCGATCGAGCCGTATCCACCTTTCACCTGTGCGGCGGTCTTCCCCACCGCTCTGCTGGACCGTTTCGGGCAGGCCAAACCGCCCGCCGAACCGGCTCCGCCGGAAGCTCCGAACAAGCCCCAGGATGCTGTGCCGGCCAAACCGGTCGAGCCTTCTGCTCCCGTGGTCGCGCAGAAGCCTGCCGGACCCGCGGCGCCACCGAAGCCTGCCGAACCTGTGATATCGCAGAAGCCAACGGAGCCCGTCGCTCCGGCCGCAAGCGGATCGCCCGCTCCGGATTCGCCAGGCAAGGTTCAAGCCGGAGAGAAGCCCGCGACGGCCAGGATCGAGGCAAAGGCAGTCCCACCGCAGACTCCGCAGCCCGCGGCCGCGAAGGATGGTGACATACCGTCTTCGGCTCCCGCCGACCTGGCGAACGGAAGCAACGGGGTGATCTCGCCCGGGCGAAGGAGTCCGTCGATTGATGTCGGTTTGTTGCCCTCGGAATTGGCTACGGTCGAGGGCGGCGTTGCGCCGCGCCCGGCCGGTCTCTCGTTCCTCGACTCAGCCTACATTCAGTCTGTGCCGCAGCCGGGTCTGGCGGAGGTTCTCAGCCAGCGGGCGTCCGACATCATGGAAAAAGACGTTGTCTGGGCCGGTCCGGAGGAGACGGTCCAGGACGTCATCGCCAAGATGCAGCAGCACAACGTCGGCTACGTGCTGATCGGCGTCAACGGCGTGCTCGAGGGGCTGGTTTCCAACTCCAACATTCTGGGGGCCGTCAGTCTGTATCTGCGTCCGATGTTCGCCAAATGGCGTCGTCCTCAGGACGATGCGACGCTCGGCGTGAAGGTCAAGTGGATCATGAGTCGTCCGGTCCGGACGGTTCGCCCGGACGCAACACTCGCAGGTATGATCGAGAGCATGCGCCGCTGCGGCGGGCGATGTCTGCCGGTGGTGGATGCGAAGGGAGCCGTGCAGGGGATGGTCACCGTCTTTGACATCCTCCTGCGAATTCTGGAGTCGGACAAGAGCATGTCTTGGCAGGGCAGGCCGCCGCAGGCGCCGCCCCTGATGATATGATCCCAATTCCTTGGACCAGGCACCCGATGAGGATGTGATGGAAGGCAACCGTATGGAAAAAGACACCAAACTGACCCAGCTTGTCGAGCAGGCCGCCTGCTGCTTCACCATGCTCAACCCGAACGATTCGTCCGACGTGCAGCAATTGCTGGATGTTCTCGGCCAGCTCGGTGAGGCGGCTGCCGGACTCGATTCCTGTCCGGCGGATTTGCGGACCCAGCTCCAGGGCACGACCGGCCAGACGGTCCAGATGCTCGAGCAGATCCTCCAACAGCAGGTCGAGGACACGGACAAGGCAATGCAGACTGTGTCCCAGGCGATCACCGCCATCCAGCAGGTGATCCGCAAGCTCGCGGAGCCCGAGGCGCCGGTTGTGTCGACACCGGCGTCGAGTTCTGTGCCCGTGTCCGCTCCGACGCAGGCGTCCGGTCCCGCCGCGACTGCGGCACAGGAGACCGCGCCGGCCACTCCCAAGGCGACGACGATCTCCGAAGAGGATGCGCCCCTGGTTCTGGACTTCATCACCGAGGCCGGCGAGCACATCGAGACCGCCGAGTCGGCCCTGCTGGAGTTGGAGAACCATCCCGGCGACGGCGAGCTGGTCAACAAGATCTTCCGCGCCTTTCACACGATCAAGGGGATGGCCGGCTTCCTGAACCTCTCGGACATCCAGTCGCTGGCGCATTCGGCTGAGAACCTGCTGGATCTGGCCCGTAAGAACCAACTGGTCATGGCCGGCGTCAACAGCGATGTGTCGTTTGAATCCATCGACGCGCTCAAGAAGATGCTCGCCGGGCTCAAGCACTCGCTCGAATCCGGCTCGCCGATCGCGGCGTTCGAGCCGCTGCCCGGGTTGTTGGAGAAGCTCAAGGCGGCCGCGGAAGGCAGGGCTCCCTCCGTGCCGCAGCCCGCGCCGGCGCCCCAACCCGCTGCTTCGTCTCAATCTGCCGCTGTGTCTCAACCCGCCGCCGGGGCGCAGTCCCCCGCGGCCAGGCAGGAGGAGACCGACAAGAAGCTGGACGCAATTCTCGAGGAATCGCCGGACGCCCGCAAGGGCAAGACCGCCGGGGCGTCGGGCGTTTTGACCGCCGACGACAAGGTCAAGGTGAGCATCGCGCGCCTGGACAGTCTCATCAATCTGGCCGGCGAACTGGTCATCGCGCAATTGATGGTCGCCGAGCAGGTCAACAGTTCGGAGTCTTTCGAGCATGAGCTGGCCCGCAAGGTCAGCCACCAGGGCAAGATCGTCCGCGAGTTGCAAGAGCTCTCCATGGCCATGCGGATGGTGCCCGTCCAGGGCGTGTTCCAGAAGATGTCGCGACTGGCCCGCGACCTGATGCGAAAGGCCGAGAAGCACGTGGATTTCGTCACCAGCGGCGAGGAGACCGAGCTCGACCGCACGGTCGTGGACAAGATCGCCGACCCCCTGGTGCACATGGTTCGCAACGCGATCGACCACGGAGTCGAGCGGCCCGAGGATCGGGCCAAGGCGGGAAAGAATCCCACCGGACGCGTGGAGCTCCGGGCCTTCCACCAGGCTGGGAACATCGTCATCGAACTGCAGGACGACGGCAAAGGGCTCGACAAGGACAAGATCGTCAAGAAGGCGGTGGAACAGGGGCTCGTCGAGCCCGGCCAGGAACTTTCCGAAGAAGAAGCTTTCAAGCTCATCTTCCATCCGGGGCTTTCGACCGCCGAGAAGGTCACAAGCATCTCCGGCCGCGGCGTCGGAATGGACGTCGTGAAGAAGAACATCGAGGCCCTGCGCGGCCGCGTCGACATCAGTTCGACCAAAGGCAAGGGCACGACGTTCACGATCCGCCTGCCGCTGACGCTGGCCGTCATCGACGGGCAGGTCGTCCGCATCGGCGAGGCCCGGTACATCATCCCCATCAACGCCATCGTGCGGAGCCTTCGGCCTACGCGGGAGCAGATCTCTACGGTCCAGAATCGCGGCGAGATGGTTCTAGAGCGGGGCGAACTGATTCCGCTGGTGCGGCTGTACCGGCTGCTTGGAGTCGCGCCCTCGACGGAAGAGCCCACCGAGGCGCTGATCGTGGTCGTTGAGGAGGACGGCCGCAAGTGCTGTCTGATGGTGGACGATCTGCTGGCGCAGCAGCAGGTGGTGATCAAGAGCCTGGGCGAGGCGCTCGGACGCGTCCGAGGCGTCTCCGGCGGCGCGATCATGGGTGACGGACGAGTGACGTTGATTCTGGACATCCCGGGCCTTGTGGAACTGGCCCAGGAACAGTAAGTATCCGGAGGTTCTGGAATGGGGGCACTGACACTGCAGGATATTGCGCTGGGCGAGCAGGAATTCCGCCTCATCAGCGATCTGGTGTATCAGCATTGTGGAATCAATTTGCACGATGGGAAGAAGGAGTTGGTCCGCGCCCGCTTGGCCAAGCGGCTTCGCGAAGGGCGGTTCAGCAGCTTCTCGGATTACATTCGTTTCGTCATGGAGGATCCAAGCGGCCGGGAGTTCTCGATCCTCGTTGATTCGCTCAGCACGAATCTGACGAAGTTCTTTCGCGAGGAGCAGCACTTCGAGTACCTGCGCACGCAGTTCCTGCCCCGCGTCATGGCGGCCAAGCAGAACCGCCGCGAACTGAGGATCCGGGGCTGGAGCGCCGGCTGCTCCACCGGTGAGGAGCCGTACTCGATCGCGATCACGCTGCTCGAAGCCGTTCAGGGCAAGGGCCGATGGGACGTCAAGCTGCTGGCGACCGACGTCTCGACCCGCGTGCTCGAACAGGCTCAGAGGGGCGTCTATGAAAAAGACCGTGTCGAGCCGATCCCGCCGGCGCTGCGCTCCAAGTACCTCAGCCACGTCCGCGAACGAGGCCGGGATCTGCACCAGGTCGGCGAGGCACTGCGTAACGTCGTGATCTTCCGGTACCTCAATCTGATGCAGGAATGGCCCGTCAAGGGACCTCTCGACTTCATTTTCTGCCGCAACGTCATGATCTATTTCGATAAGCCGACCCAGGGTCGCTTGATCAATCGGTACTACGATCTCCTCGGTTCCGGCGGGGTTCTGTTCACGGGACATTCCGAGTCGCTGACAGGAATCGACCACAAGTTCCGATACGTTCAACCGACGATTTACACCAAGCCGTAGGGGGGATCATGGTTAAGACTCGAGTGATTATTGACATCTCGGACGCCAAAGTCTCCAACAGCCCCAGCGACGTCCTGGTGACCTACTCCCTGGGTTCGTGCATCGGGGTCTGCCTGTACGATCCGGCCGCCCACATCGGCGGAATGCTCCACTACCAGTTGCCGACTTCGACGATGGACCCGTCGCGGGCCCAGTCCAAGCCGTTCATGTTCGCCGACACCGGGATGAAACTCCTGATCGACAAGCTGCTGTCGATGGGGGCCAACAAGAAGCGGCTGCAAGTCCGCCTGGCGGGCGGCGCCACGATGGCCACGGGACCACAGGGCTTCGACATCGGCAAACGCAATTACCTGGCGATCCGCAAGATCCTCTGGAGCAACGGAATGATCATCGACGCCGAGGACGTCGGAGGCAATTCCGCCCGCAACCTGTATCTCGACATGGCCGACGGGACGGTCACCATCCGGTCCAGCGGTTTGGAGAAGACCCTGAAATAGAAGGCCGGCACCGGCCGAGTCCGGGACGCGCCGTCGACGATTCGATATCCGAAACCCGAAAGAGGGATTCAACATGACTCTGACAATCAGCAACACGGTGAAAGTGCTCATCGTCGACGATTCGGCCATCGTCCGCAAGATTCTGAGCCAGGAATTGAGCCGCCATTCGGGGATCGAGATCGTCGGAACCGCGCCGGATCCGTTCATCGCCCGGGACAAGATCGTCGCGTTGAACCCCGACGTGCTGACGCTGGACGTCGAAATGCCCCGCATGGACGGCATCACGTTTCTCCGCAAGCTGATGAAGCACCATCCGATGCCGGTGATCGTGCTCAGTTCTCTGACCCCGCAGGGCGGCCAGACCGCGATGGAGGCCCTCGACGCCGGCGCGGTCGAAGTGATGTGCAAGCCCGGCGGGTCCTTCAGCGTGGGCGACGTCTGCACCGTCCTGGTCGACAAGATCAAGGCGGCCTCAAGGGCCCGCATCGACCGCACGCCGACGGTCACGCACAGCGGCGGCGCGACCCAGCGGCTGAGCATGGCCGAGACCACCAACAAGATTTTCGCGATCGGCGCTTCGACCGGAGGCGTCCAGGCGCTCACCTGCGTGCTCTCGATGCTGCCGGCCAACGCGCCGGGGACGGTCATCGTCCAGCACATGCCCGCGCATTTCACCACGTCCTTCGCCCAGCGGCTCAACAACGAGTGCGCCGTGAGCGTCAAGGAGGCCGAGGACGGCGACCACGTCGTGCCCGGCCGGGTGCTCATCGCCCCCGGCGGCCTGCACATGCTGCTCCAGCGTTCGGGCGCCAACTACTTCGTCACGCTGCGGGACGGCCCCCAGGTGTGCCACCAGAGGCCGAGCGTCGAGGTCCTGTTCAACTCGGTGGCCAAGTTCGCCGGCGCCAACGCGATCGGCGCGATCCTGACCGGCATGGGCGACGACGGCGCGACGGGTCTGCTGAACATGCGCCAGGCCGGGGCCCACACGATCGCCCAGGACGAGCAGTCCTGCGTCGTCTTCGGCATGCCCAAAGAGGCCATCGCACGCGGCGGAGCCGAGCGGATCGTCCCCCTGGGCAAAGTCGCCGAGACCCTGATCAACTTCGCGAGAGTGTGACGCGAGCCCG
>JAAYVJ010000214.1 GCA_012517265.1 Planctomycetota bacterium
ATCCGCTGGATCGAATCCAGGTAGTGCTTGAGCAGCCAGAACTTCTCCAAGAACTCCGGCCAGCCGCAAGCCGGGACAAAGCCCTGCGCAGCCTCCGGAAGGATCATCCCGCTGCTGGTGACCAGACGCCGGAACTCGCCCCACATCTCCGCCCAGATCTGGTTGGCGTCCACGGACACGGAGCCGGCGACCTTGAGCAGGTGGTCCAGTTCCACCAGGGGAGTGAAGGGGAGAACCGTCGGCGGGTCCGCCGGGACGGGGGCAACGAAGGCTCTTCTTTTCGGCTGGGCGCCCATGACAACCTCCTTTTCACAAACGACGGCGGTTCGGTCACACGCGGATGGCGACGCCCTGAACTGCGACGCATCCAACTGGCGGCATTGTAGCGTCAGAAAGGCCTGATCCATCCACAACAAATAGCGTATGAACTACATAGCCATTGTGTGCCGTATATCGCACAATCAATACACATGTTTGTGCATGGACGCATTGTGTGCGTGTGCAACCCGGCCACGAACGCATCTCGCATAACCTTAGCTTCATAAACAACTTGCAAATACATGGGGCGACGATAGCGAAAACGCTTGCACAACGGGCCGACTTCCCTCATGATGGGAGCCTTGAGTCTCTGTTCGTTTGCGTCCATGTGCATTAGATGGGTAATTGCGATGGCCAAGACTGCGACCCGCGAAGAACTGCTCAAACAGGTGCAAGCTCTCCAGAAACGCCTGGCGTCGGCGGAGGCCGCCCGGAAACGCCCTCAGTCCGAGCTCGAAATCGCCCTGCGGGAGCGAATCAAGGAACTCGACTGTCTGTACACGATCTCGACCTTCCGGGAAATGTACTTCCACACGCCGGACCGGTTCCTGCAGAGCGTCGTCGACTGCCTGCCCAAGAGCTGGCAGTTCCCCGACCACGCGTGCGCGAGGGTCACCTACGGCGAGAAGGTGTACGTCACGGAGCGATTCGCCGAAGGCAAATGGCGGATGGCGGCCGACATCACGACCCATGGGCGGGTCGCCGGCATGGTGGAGGTCTTCTACCGCAAGGGGGTCCCCACTTCCGCCTCCAGTCCCTTCCTCAAAGAAGAACACGCCCTGATCCGGGCCGTGGCCGAACGAATCGGCAGCGTGCTGATGCACATGAAGACCCTCGCCGACCTGCGGGACGCGCATCGCGAGATCCAGAGAGAGCACCAGGCGCTGCAGGAGGCCAACATCGCCTTGCGCGCGGTCCTGTCCCGGCTGGAAGAAGAAAAGCGGGCGATCAAGGCCGCCGTCGTCGCCAACATCCAGAAGGTGATCATGCCGATCGTGTTCGAGCTGGAGCTCGATGTCGCCGGGCGGCAGCGATCCTATGTCACGCTGCTGCGCCGCAGCCTCCAGGAACTCACGTCCCCGTTTCTCACGCAGATCGCCCGCGACCACGTGCAGTTGACGCCCGTCGAAATCGCGATCAGCACCATGATCCGCAACGGGTTGTCGACGAAAGAGATCGCTCAACTCCGATGCATTTCGCCGGGCACGGTCCGCCGGCACCGGGAGAACGTCCGCCGCAAGCTCGGGTTGAGAAATCGCAAGGCCAATCTCGCCACGTATCTCCAGGCGTCGGTCACCGAAGAATCGCCCGCGGCCGGCA
>JAAYVJ010000215.1 GCA_012517265.1 Planctomycetota bacterium
GCCGTTCGATGCGCCCAGGTCGAGCTGTCCGCCGTTGTCGGAGGTGAAGATCACGAGCGTGTTGTCGCCCAGGCCGGTCTCTTTCAGCGCATCGAGCACCTTGCCGATGCCGGCGTCGAGATGCTCGATCATCGCGACGAGTCTGGCTCGCTTCTCGTCGATGCCGGGCTGCCTCTGTCTTACGCGGTCGAGCCATTCCTCGGGCGGCTGGATCGGCGCGTGCGGCGCGTTGTAGGCCAGGTACAGGAAGAACGGCTGATCCTTGGCAGCAGCCCGCTCGCGAAGATAGTCCACCGACCACTGCGTGAACAGGTCGGTCGCGTGGCCTTGGGGGTCGATCTCGCGATCGTTGAGCCGCATGTAGTTGATCCCGTGGCGACGGTGGCTCATGTAGTCGTCCATCATGTCGCCGAGGAAGCCGTGGAAGTGGTCGAAGCCGCGCTCGTTGGGCGTGTCCGGCGAGGACAGGCCGAGGTGCCACTTGCCGACGATCGCGGCGTGGTAGCCCGTTCGCTTGAGCATCTGCGGGAGCAGGATCGCCTGCTTCGAGAGGCAGCCCCAGTTGTTGTCGAAGTGCGTGCGGATCACGCCGGGCACGCCGACGAGGTCGGGGTATCGGCCGCTCAGCAGGGAAGCCCGAGTCGGCGAGCAGACAGGGCAGTTCGCATAGAACGGGTCGATGCGCATCCCGCTTGCGACAAGCCTGTCGATGTTGGGCGACTTGAGATCCGTCGCGCCATAGCACGAAAGATCGCCGTACCCCAGGTCGTCCACCAGAATGACCAGGACGTTGGGCTTGGCGCCAGGAGCATCCGCCCGCGCGCCGTTCGGCCACGGCGTCAGCGAGGCCGCGCCAAGCAACTTGAGAAAGTCGCGTCGACTGATCATGTCATCTCCTTCTCCGCGTCACTGCGATTCACACGAAGAACTTAACCGCAGAGGACGCAGAGGCTTCTTGAGTTAGAGATTGTTCACCATCCGTTTGATGCCTGTCCGCAGGTGGACGACATTGAAGTTGATGAGCAAGCCGAGTCTTCGATTGCTCAGTTTCAGATACGACAGAAGCTGTGCCTCATGAATCGGCAGGATACGTTCCACGGTCTTCAATTCTTTGATGACCTCCTCTTCCGCCAGCAGATCCAGGCGATAACCAAGATCGATCCTGATTCCATCATACACGGCCGGCAGGGCAACCTGCTGCTGAACGCGCAGGCCCCGCTTTTCCAACTCATGCTTCAAGCAGATCTCATACGCATTCTCCAGCAGTCCCGGCCCAAGGACCGAATGGACCTTCATCGCTGCATCCACCACCTGAGCACTGATCTCATTCAATTCCATCCTCAGCGTCCTCCGCGTCCTCTGCGGTTCGGTCCTTTCTACAGCCGGTCGAGTTCGAGCTTGTCGCCGGTTTCTTTCATCCAGCGATGGAGCTGCTCGTCGAGGGAGCGGACCGTGTCCGCGTAGCGCGGGTCTTCCGCCAGGTCCTTCGTCTCCCACGGGTCCTCCTGGAGATCGAAGAGCTGCACCTCATTGACGTGCGGATAGCGGATGAGTTTGTACCGCTCGGTGCGGACCATGCGCTGCAGGTTGCGATAGGCGCCGTAGATCGAGTCGTAGAGCCTCTCCTTGCGGCCGGTCAGCAGGGGGACGAGGCTCGGGAACTGCACCGTCCGGGGCGTCTCGATGCGGGCCATGTCGCACGTCGTCGCGAAGAGGCTCTGGAGGTAGATCATCGCGTCGATCTTGCGACCCGCTTCGATCCCCGGGCCGCAGATGACGAACGGCATCCGCACGGAGTGATCGTACTGGTTCTGCTTGCCCATCAGTCCGTGCTGGCCGACGGCCAGGCCCTGATCGGCGGACAAGACGACGATCGTGTTGTCCGCCTTGCCGGAGGCGTCGAGCGCGTCGAGGACGCGGCCGATCTGCCGGTCGACGTGCGTGATGATCGCGTAGTACTCGCTCAAGTGCACCTGCACCGCCTCTTTCGTTCGCGGGAAGGGGGCGAGCAGTTCGTCGCGAAGCTTGTGGTCGCCCTGGTCGAACGGATGCTCCGGCAAATAGTTCGGCGGCACCTCGATCTTGTCCGGCGGATACAGATCCACGAACTCCGCGGGCGACTGACGCGGGTCGTGCGGCGCGTGGAACGCCACGTACATGAAGAACGGATCGCTGCTCCCGGCCGCGCGACGGTTCAGATAATCGATGGCCGTGTCGGCCCAGAGCACGCTGCTGTGAACGGTCTTTCCGTCGACCTTGCGCCAGTGTCCTTCGAGGCTCTCGTCGGACGGACTCCACGAGTTGCCCGGCGCGGGGCGACTGTACGGGTCCTTGAGGATGCCCTGTTTGGCGTGCTCTTCGGCCTTGCGGTCCTTCGAGGGGAACATGCCGCCGCCGGTGGGGCCGATGGTCTTGAAGCTGCGTTTGAGGGCGGGAGCCTCGTTGTGCCACTTGCCGGTCATGAATGTGTCGTAGCCGGCCTTGCCGAGCGTCTCGCCCCAGAGGGGCCAGTCGCCGCAGGTGTCGCCGCCACAGGTCCAGAGGTAGCGGCCGGTGTTGAGCATGGCCCGGCTGGCGACGCAGATCGCGCCGTGAAAGCCGCCCTGGTTGAAGCAGTGGGTGAACGTCGTGCCTCGCCGGATCAGTCGATCGATGTTCGGCGTTTCGACCTGGGGATTGTTCAGCGAGCCGATCGTACGAAACGCCTGGTCGTCGGTGAGCAACAGCAGAACGTTCGGCCGCTCGCGACCCGGCGCGGCGAAAGGGTTGGCCGATTCGCCCGCCTGCAAAACTCGTGAGAATCCGCCAAACGCCACAGCCGCAGCGCCGGCGCCGGCGAGTCGCAGGAAGTCACGTCGTGTCTTGTCGTGCTGCTTCATCGTTGTCTCTCCTGTCGCCCTCAATCGTATACCAACAGGCGTTGCCTGCCGCTGCCACCCGGACGCGCGGAACGGACATGGGAGCATTGTACGGCGCGTGTCAGGCGCCGCCTACCCGTTAGACGCAAGAAAATGACCCGTGGTGCGCGTCCTACGGAGCCAGGCGTGTCGTACTGGCCGCGACCTTGTCCACCGCCTTGCGCGACAGGGGGGCCGGGTGGAGCTTGGCCTGGCCCCAGAGCTCGTAGGTGGACAGGCGATAGGCGCTGCCGGGCTGTTCCGACTGGCCGATGGGCAGGATGGACATCGATTCGTCCGCGTCGTCCAGGCGGACGAACTGCGTGTACGACTGCGCCTGTTGCGAGAGGATCGTCCCGCCGTCGGTGCAGCGCAGGGCCGGCATCGTGACGTCGTCGGCCTCCTCCAGCGAGCCGAAGCCGTCGAGCGTGGACATGTAGGGCAGCTTCGTTTCGAGCAACGCCTGTTTGCCCCGCTCGTGCCAGCGGGTCGAGTCGTCGCCGAACCGGGCCTTGCCGTACCGCCAGCCGGCCCGCACGATGATGTTCACGTAGTCGGCCTCC
>JAAYVJ010000018.1 GCA_012517265.1 Planctomycetota bacterium
CTCTACGTCGAGGTCTATCGAAGCGGGCACACCGTCTCGCCGGAGCATCTTGTCTTCGTCCGCGACTGGCTCGCCCGCGAGGGCATCGGCGTCGTGGGCGGGATCGCCACCGTGCCGGGCGGGGACGTGGGCGTTCGCCAGCAAGGCCCGCTCGACTGGTTCAACTGGCAGAACCCCAAGACACAGCGTGACATCGAGAGGATCATTCGAACCGCCGCCGGGATTTTCGACACGTTCATCGTCGACGACTTTCTCTGCACGGGCGACGTCGGCAAGGAATCGGACGAAGCCCGCGGCCAGCGTTCGTGGGGCCAGTATCGGCGGGATCTGATCACCCAGGTGGCCCGCTCGGCCATCCTCGAGCCGGCCAGGCAGACGAACCCCAAGATCACGATGATCGTCAAGTATCCCCAGTGGTACGACCGCTTCCATCTGTTCGGCTACGACACCGAGACGCTCCCCCGCCTCTTCGACCGCGTGTGGGTGGGGACGGAGACGAGGGGCCGCAACACCCGGCGGTTCGGCTTCGTCCAGCCGTACGAGGGATTCGTCAACTACCGCTGGCTGGCCGGCATCGCGGGCGACAAGATCGGCGGCGCCTGGTTCGATCACGGCGACTGCGCCGAGAACGATTTCCTCGACCAGGCCTACATGAGCGTCCTGGCCGGGGCCAGAGAGCTGGTCTTCTTCAATCTCGGCGACGTCGTACAGGGCCACCCCGATCACGCCAAGCTCGTCGATCAGTTCGACCGCCTGGCGGACCTGGCCGCGTTCGTCCGCACGCATCCGGTCGTGGGCGTCCCGGCCTACAAGCCGCGCAACAGCGACCCAGCCGGGGACATGTACATCATGGACTTCCTCGGCATGCTCGGAATCCCGCTGGTCCCTGTGCACGAGTTCCCCGAGTCATCGCCCGTGATGTTCCTGCCCGCCCAAGCCGCGGCTGACCCCGCCCTGCTCGAACGAGTCAAAGCTGCTCTCGACAGAGGCGCGAACGTCATCGTCACCACCAATCTCCTGATCACGATGCCTCGTGGCGGCGAGCTTGCCCGCCTGCTTGGCGTGGATCCGAACCTCACTTCTCGCCCCACATCGGCGACACTCGTGTTTCGCTTCCTCGACATTATAATCAACGCGAATGTGGACATTGAATCACGAATTGAATCATCCGAGGGTCCGCGTGACATCGTGTGCGAGGCGGATGGGAAGGACATGCTGTTCCTGCGGACGCGAGATGCGGGGAAAGGCCGCATTTCGCTGCTCAACACCCACACCTACAGCCAGGCGGATTTCGACGCCGTCGGCGAGGTCTTGCTTTGCCCCAAGCCTCTCGATCTGCTTTCGATGAGTTGGGGCACGCTGATCCCGCTCCGAGCGATCTTCTCCGGTGAGTATCCTTGGTACGCGTACACGGGACCATTGCGAATCTATCTCATGGGCACACCGGCCTGCATGACGGTTCACCCGTTCTCCGCAACCGGCAGCGACGGTTTCGTCATTCAGAACTTCAACGACGCCGAGAAAGAAGTCCACGTCAGGGTCCCGATCTCAAACGGGACGCCGGCCCGCTTCGTCGAGCGGTTCTCCGGAC
>JAAYVJ010000216.1 GCA_012517265.1 Planctomycetota bacterium
CTCGCACCGCGTGCTGATTGGAGATCTCCAGGACCCTGTGCAGGAGTCTCTGACCGGCCTTGGCCTGTTCCTGTTCCGTGACGTCGGTGGCGATCACCACGAGAGCCGCGGCCTTCCCGGCGTCGCCGCGGACGACGCCGGTGGAGGCATCCAGGACGATCGGGCTTCCGTCCGCCCGCTGGGCACAGTACTTGACGTTCTTGAGCGATCCCAGTTCCGTGATTCTCGCAATGCCGTCGAGGATTCGGGGATGGTCCGTCGTCGAGATGAAGGCCAGGAGGCTTCTGCCGACAATCTGGTCCCTGGGGCAACCCAGAATCTCCGTGGCCGCGAGGTTGCAGGATTGGATGTTGCCCTGCAGATCTGTGATCAGGATCGCGTTCGGCGAGGACTCGAAAATGCTTCGCAGTCCGGCTCTGTCCACCTCGACCGAGGTGTCTGGGAATTCGTGAACGGGCTGGCGATCGAGGATCTTCGCCGCCGCTCGGTTGCAGTAGACCACCCGGCCGTCCTGAAGGATCATCAGGCCCTGGGATGCATGATCCGCCAGCAGGCGGCAGGCTTCCTCGCCTGGAGGATGGTCCGCTCGGCTTCGTCCCAGGCGGGCGATTCGATGCGGGCGATGTCCGGCCCTATCCGCGGCCGATTCCCTCGAGTCGCCTTGTGCTTCGCTTCCCTTCTTTTTCGTCATGGCTGTACTACCCCATGGCTCCGTCAGTGCCCTGCGAGCCCATGGCTGGGATCCACGCAAGACCCGAAGACCATCCAACCGTAGGTACGCCAATCGAACGTTACAGCCAACCGTTAAGACCGTCCCCTGGTCTCTCACTGCCTCGTCCGCCAGGCATTCACGCGCCTAGCCGACTTATAGGGCAATTGTCCTAGGCTGGTCAAGCATTTTTGCGTGCAAGAATTGCACATTGCCATATTTTCGACACAGTTTTCCCTGCCGGATGCTGGTTTGGACCGCCAGGAAGACCCATGAAGTCTTGATGACTCCGGAGATTTGCCGGACCTGCACGCCGGGTTTGCGTTATAATGGCTCCCGGGTTCGATCGGAATGATCTCGAATCGATGGAGGACGACCTGATGAAGCGGTTCGACAGTATTCTTCTTTTGGTGTGCATGGCTGGTTCGACGCTGCCCTGCGACCACGCACGCGCGATCACCCTCAGGGTGGATTCGCACAGCAGGCAATTGGTATCGCAGGCACAGACCTGGCGGTTCTTCCGCGGCACAGAACCGCCTAGCATGCCTCAGGAGGCTTGGCGGCAGGTGGATTTCAACGATTCGTCCTGGGGAATCGGACTCGCCGGCTTCGGTTTCGGTGATAGTGACGACACCACGCTCCTGAACGACATGCAGGGGCACTACCTGAGCGTCTACATCCGCAAGGACTTCTTCCTGGATTCCGTCAATGTTGGGGCCACAGTGGAACTGACTGTCGACTACGACGACGGTTTCATCGCCTACCTCAACGGCAGGGAGGTCGCCCGGCGTTCCATGCCCCCCGGCGAAGCGTCGCACACCACGGCCGCGTCCTCCTCGCGGGAGGCCGGTGCGCCGGAGACCATTTCCCTGGGGTTTGCCGGGGATTTGCTGTCCGAGGGCCGCAACGTGCTGGCTATCGAAGGGCACAACAGCTCGCTGACCAGCAGCGATTTCTCCCTGATCCCCTATCTGCGGCTCGTGTCGGGCGAGGCTCACAACGGCGAGGTTCCCATCGTGTCGACGGATCAGGTCGTGGTGACCGCGAGTACGAACGCCGGCGGAACCGTAAGGCTCCTGATCGGCGACGTGCCGGCGGTCCTCGACGCCCAGAGAGGCCAATGGGATGTGGGAGTCCCTCTCGTGTCGGGGCTGAACACCATCGTCGCGAAGGCGTTTGACGCAGCGGGCAACGAGATCGACTCCGGTTCGCTTCAGGTCATCTATGTGCCGACCGAGAATCACCTGGCTGGCGAATTGTCGCAGGACGTCACGCTCGCCGGGGCGTGGGCGCTGGACGAGGCCGTGGTGGTTCCGGCCGGGCGGGTGTTGACGGTGCGGCCGGGGACGTTCGTGCTGATGAGGCAGGGGGGCTCCATCCTGGTCAAAGGGCGGCTTCTGGCACTCGGGACGCGGGATGAGCCGATCCACTTGACGCACTACGGCGACGGCGTCGCCTGGAAACAGATCCAGTTCGTCGAAGCGGCCGACAGCCGGCTCGATCATTGCATCATCGAGTATGCCGACAGCGCCGGCTCTCATCAGGACTATTACGAGCCCGGGTCCAGGAACTACCACGAGGCGGTGGTCGTTCTGGCGTGCCATCTGGATGTCAACGAATGCACATTCCAGAGACTGCCCAACGACAGTGTCTCGGCCGAAGGCGATGCCCTGGCCGTCATCTCAGACGATCCCGACCACCCGGGCGAGGCCTCCGCCAACATCCTCGGCTGTCGATTCCTCAGCATCGGGCAGGGGGTGCACACTCGCTATTCCTACGTTCTGGTTGAGGACTGCTACTTCACAGCCAAGCACGGCGACAACGACGACGTGGACCTCTGGGGTGAGAGCACGCCGCCGCCCGTGATCCGGCACAACACGTTCTGGTATCCCGCGCACGACGACGCGATCAATCCGACCCGCTGCTCGGCTGTCATCGAAGGCAACCTGATCGTCGGGACCGACGATCACGGAATGGTCCTGAGGGACAAGGGCTCGCCGATCGTGATCAACAACGTCATCATCGACTGCGCCAACGGCGGCATCGCCATCGAGAACTCGAACACCGCCTATCTGCTGAACAACACGATCGTGGACTGTGGTCGAGGCCTCCGGTTGTTCGACTTGGGCCGCTGGGACGCGCCGTATCATCTCAATCCCGGCGGCGGCACGGCCACCGTCGTCAACTGCATCATCTGGGATTGCCCCCAGCCGATCGCCCTGGCCGACAGCTCCAACACCGGGATCGCCGACCGCGGCTCGCACGTCACGGTTCTGCACTGCGACATCCAGGGCGGCCGCAACGGTGTCTCCGTTTCCGGCCAGCAGTCCACCGTCCTCTGGGGCCAGGGAAACCTCAGCGCCGACCCGCTCTTCGCGGACCCGGCGCATCTGGATTTCCATCTGCTCCCGGGCTCGCCCGCGATCGACGCGGCCGACACACTGGAGGCTCCCGACACGGATTACGACGGCAATCCGCGTCCGGCCGGCGCGGCTGCGGACATGGGCGCGTACGAAGCTCAGCCCTGAGGGCTACTGGCCTTTCTCCAGCAGGTTCTGGCAGGCGATGTCCACGCTTCGCACGTTCCTGGCCGAGTCGGTGAGCAGTTCGTGCATGGGGACGTCGACGAACTGGCCTCTGGCGACCCGGCTGCACAACTGGATGCCGCCGACTCCGAAATAACACAGATCGCCGTAGACGCTGGTCATGTGCATGCGGAAGGAGAGAGCCGGGATCGTTCCGTAGGCCGAAGGCGCCGCCATGTCGGCCCAGAATCCCTCTTTGCCTGTGGTGGCCTCTTGCACGCCGTCCCATTCGGCGCGGTTGGCCTGCCATTTCGCCGCGACGGCGATAAGGGCCGGGAACGCGAGGGCGTCGATTCGATGGGTGGTGATGTACTCGCGGAACGCGTGTTTGGCGACCACTTCGTGCCGGTCCTCGATGAGCTTGCCCGTGTTGGGGTCGTAAAGGGCGCCCATGGTCTTCTTCAGCGACTCGTAGATGGATTCATAGACCGAGGACGGCACGACAGTGAAACCGGCTTCCTTAAGTTTCTCGGCCAGAGCCTGCTCAAATTCCTCCCTCCTCTTGGCCGGCTCGATGACGTCGTCGGGGATGTTCATGGGAACGATGCCCACGATCTTGGCCTTCTCTCGAAAGGTCTTGTCGGTGACCTGCAGCGCCCGGTAGGACTGCCGAGCCGGTGCGTTCGGATCGCGGAGTTCCTGGAGGTAGCTCTTGATGAGGGGCGCATCGGGGGCGTCGCCCGCCTTGTCCAAATACTGGCGAAGCGATTCCCCGGCTTTGTCCCGCTCTCCCTGTTCTCTCTGGAGCAGCCCGATCTCCCGATAGGCCTCGACGCAATTGGGGTCCCATCGCAATGCCCGGTTGTAGCAATTGATGGCGGCATACGAAGTGCCCTTGGGACCGGTCCACTCCAGTTCGCCGGAGAGATAGTGAGCCCTCGCCGATTGGGGGTTCACCCGCAGGCATCTGCGGATGTTCTCCTGGGCCAGGGCATAGTTCTCGTCGTCGAGGTTGAGCTGCGCGTTTTCCAGAATGACCTTGAACAGCTTGTCCTCGTACACATCGTCGGCGACGCGCTTGCCCGTGGCCTGTTGTTGAATCTCGGGCTCGCCCAGCCATTTGCGGTAGCTGGCGATCCGTTCGCTCAACCGCGGATGCGTGGCGAACCGCATGTCCTCCTGGTCGTCTTCCTGTGAGACCGTCCGAAGCTGTTCGAAAGCCTTGACGGCCTGCTCGGGATCGTATCCCGCCTGCAGGACCGCCAGCAGGCTCATGTGGTCGGCTTCGCTTTCCAGCCCCCGCGAATAGCCGCTGACGCTGGAGATCTGCCAGAGTTCTGCGGCGGAGTTGGCCGTGTCTTTCGTGCCGGCCAGGGGGGCAAGGGCGCCGCCGAAGATGGCCCCTTTGATCAGCTCATTGTTCTCTTTGATCTTCTCGCGATAGCTGTGGCGACAGCGGAAATGGGCGAACTCGTGGCCCAGGACTGTGGCGATCTGGGCTTCGTTTTCCAGCAAGGCCAGCAGGCCGCTGTTGACGTACATCGCGCCGTTGGGCAGGACGAACGCGTTGGGGCTTGGGTCCGGCAGGATGCGGATGCGAATCGCCGTGTGCGGATTGCTGAAGTCCGGCGCCAGTTTCTTCACGACCTCGGTGAGGTATTGTTCCGCCTGCTCGTGGCCCTCGGCCGTCTTGACATAGGTGGCGATCTGGCCTTCGAGACGGTCGGCGGTCTCCCAGAGCGCTCGTTCGCCCGGGTCGAGTTGGGCGGGGTCCGTCTGGCTGGTCAGAGGCTCGACCCGCGTGGACGCGCAACCCCCCAGGCAGGTCAAGAACGATGCGATTGCGATCCATGAACCAACGGCGTGAATGCGCCCTCGCAGGGCGGACCTCGCCAGGCGAGGCGTGCGGCAAACCATGACCTCTCCTTACTTGCTTCTCCAACACCTCTTCGGCCGATGCCGAACCCACCTGGATTATACCTCGATCCACCCTGGCAATCAACCCGGACAATGGGATGGGGCGATCCGTCTCAAGGAGCGTCCGCGTCGACCGGCAGAGTGACGGTGAACGTGCTGCCTTGGCCGGGTTTGCTCTCGACGGCGATCTTGCCGTGATGGGCGTCGACGATGAACTTGGCGATGCTCAGCCCGAGGCCGCACCCTTCGGCCCGGCGGGACAGGCTGCGATCCACCTGGTAGAACCGCCGGAAGACCTTCTTGAGTGCCCGCCGCGGGATGCCGACGCCGTTGTCCGAGACGACGAAGGACACGGTGGCGTCGGATTTCACGCCCGCCCTTACGGCCAGTCGAATCCTCTTCTCGTCGTAGGTGTACTTGTAGGCGTTGTCCAACAGGTTCACCAGGACGGTGACCATGGCGTCGTGGTCGGCCTTGACCGGGGGCAGCCCGTCGGGGATCTCGGTCTCGAACCGGCACGAGCCTCGTCCGAGCTTGGTCTGGACGGCCTGGGCCGCGGTCTGGGCGATGCTCGTCGGACTGACCGGCCGCATCTGGAAGGCCTGCTTGTTCCGCTCCATCCGCGAGAAAGTCAGGAAATTGTCGATCAACCGGCTCAGACGCTCGTTTTCCTTCGAGATCAGTTGGAGATACTCCATGACTTGGTTGGGATTGCTGTAGCTGCCCTCGAGCAGGGTGTCGACAAGGACCCGCATCGAGGCCAGGGGCGTCTTGAGCTCGTGAGTCACCGTCGCGATGAAATCGTTCTTGAGTTTGTTGAGGCGGACCTGCTTGCCGATACTCTTGGCGGCCACGCCCCCGCAGCCCAGGATCAGGCCGATGACCAGCAGGCCCGTCCAGGTGTACACCGCGACCCGGTCGCTGGCGGCCCGCTCGAAGACGTCGCCGCCCTTGAAGAACAGCAGGATCTTCCAGTCGGGCAAGTGTCGTCCCACCGTGCCGGTGGCGAAGGGTTCCCTCGCGACCTCCGCCAGTCCGGCGACGACGCGGTCCGACTCGTCGTAGATCGTGTAGTCGACGTTGTCGTCCTGGAAGTCCTTGGTCAGCTCGGACAACGTGCCGGCCAGCCGGTCCCGGGAGACCACCGCCACGCACATGCCCCGGCTGGACGGATGGATCACGCCATAGAAATCGTTCGCGTCGCCGGCCAGCGGCTGGAGTCTGCCGACCTCCCACTTGGCGAATGCGTCGATCGTCGGATACTCCTGGGCCAGACGGATGGATCGCTCCTCGGCGTCGATCAAATCGGACAGGGCGACGTCGTCGAAGAGCCCGGCGTGACGGTCCAGCAGGCCGTTCTGGCGACCGAGCTCCATGGCCTTGCGGGCCAGGAACAGGTTCTCGTCGGCCGCCAGGGCGAATCCCGCTTCGTTGCTGTGGTACAGGACAGACAGCAGATCGGCGTACGTCCGGTCGTACAGCTCCGCGTAGCCGGCGGCGTTCTTCAGCCAGTTCAGCATGAGCAGCCGGGCGTTGGCGATCAGGGACAGGCGGCGAGGGTCGCCCGTCTGCGCCAGAGGACTTGACGCGGCCCGTCGGCATTCGACGACGGCCTCGTCAAGCTGGCCCAGCCGGACCAGCGCGCGGGCCTTGCCGATCCAGGCGGCCAGGCGGCCCTGGTCGTCGCTGATTCTCGCGTATTGCTCGTATCGTTCGACCGCTTGCTCGTATTGCCCGCCCAACTCCATCTCCACCGCGTCTGCAAAGCCTGCGAACGGGCTGGTCGTCGGGCCGCTGTCGGTGGAAAGGGCGGGGTACAGCCGCCGGCCCTCGCTGTCGTAGACGAGCAGCCCGGCGTAGCCGGATTGACCGACGGCGGCGACGAACTGGCGGTAGAGCGGGACGGGGGGGCGTCCCTCCAGAACGCGGCATCGCTCGGTCCATTTCTGTCCGATCCGGTCCGTCGCGTCGGCCAGCTTGGCCTTGTAGACCGAGGTCAGCCGC
>JAAYVJ010000217.1 GCA_012517265.1 Planctomycetota bacterium
ACAATACGTCGACGTGCCATAATGAACATCCAATCCAATGTACCGCATCGCAAGTCTCCTTACTGGGGGTTTCGAAACACCCACCATTATCCCTGCCAGCTCCGGGACTGGAAGGAGGCTTGCTACATAGTCTCAGCATACTTAATTCTCCTCCCGCCATTGCGGCCTCGGGTCTGTTCTTGGGGGAGAACAACGGCGTCAGGTGTGGCATCAAAGTGTGAGCGGGAAGTCGGAAGCGGGTTCACCACAGAGGCACAGAGGGCACAGAGAAGGAGCCCGCGATGCGGGCGTGGAAGCGTAAAACCGTGGAAGGGTAGATGCGTTGACGAGAACCTTCACGCATTCACGCTTCCCTTCGTCCATCATGCCATTGGCCCAAGGCGTCAAATGCCGGGGGGTGGGGGCGGCGTCCCCAAATCAGGATTAGAAAGACGGTGGGCGGAGCCCACCCTACCGCTGTCGCCCGACCGTCGGTTCCTTCTGTCCGTCGCCTCCTTCGTGTCTTTGTGGCTTCGTGTGAGCATGCCTTTGAATCGTTCGCATGAGACTACAAATAGCCTTCTCTGTGTCCTCGGTGCCTCCGTGGTGAAGATTGCCTGTGTCCGGTGACTGGCGGTCCCGGTCGGCTGCCATTGTGGCAGTTTCAGGGGGCGTCGCATCGGGATTCTGCGCCGGCCGCGAATCACCGGCCGTAAGTCCTTGTGCGGCATGGACCTGCCATCGCTCCCGCCGGGACGCAAAAGAGCCTCGCGGTGGCACGGGGTTTGCTGCTCTAAGAACTAGCCTATTCGTATGATAGGTAAGCAATGCGAGATGAAGAGCGAAATAGCAACTCAAGAACATGGTTCTTCACGGAATCTCGGGGACGCCAAGGCCGACGCGCCTCTTTGGGACCGTATTGACCGCGTTGACCGGATTGACGCTGCCGACGCTGTCGTCAATCGCGTCAATGGGGTCAATGCGGTCACGAGTTGGGTGCGGGACCGGAGCCGACGCAGGGGCGTGCAACGCCCCCTTTGTGCTGGAGGCCCAAAGCGGAAAACTCCCGACGCGAAGCGTCGGAATCCGTGTTCGTTCGTCCCCGCGATTCCGTGAAGAACCAAGAATAAGGAGGGTTCCTCATGGCGAGTGTTGCTCAGATCCAGGCGAATCGTTCGAACGCGCAGAAGTCCACCGGGCCGCGGACGGCACAAGGCAAGGCGACCGCGTCGCGGAACGCGGTCAAGCATGGGCTCCTGGCAACGCAGGTGGTCATTCACGGAGAGGACCCGGCCCAATTCGAGATGTATCGCGAGGGGATGCTCGCGGAGCTGGGGCCGGAGGGCGCGGTGGAGGAAATGCTGGCCGAGCGGGCGGTGAGTCTGGCCTGGCGGCTTCGGCGGGCCGAGCGACTGCAAAGCGCCGTGTTTGCGACGGTCTACCGCGAGAACGCCGACGACGTGGTGCTCTGGCCCAAGCACGGGCTGCCGATCGAGCCGAAGCGCGACGAGGAGGAGGTGATCCTGGGGCAGGTGGTGATGACGGACTTCGCCCGCGCCCAGGTGCTGGACCGGCTGCTGGTCCACGAGCGGCGGATCGAGAACAGCCTGTACCGCACGATGGCGCAACTGCGAAAGGAGCGGGAGGCCCGCACCGCGGCAGAGGCGGAAGGAGTTCCACATTCGGAACGACGACCCGGCGAAGAGTCAAGAAAGGTTGCCACAGAGGGCACAGAGGCACACAGAGAAGAACGAGAAAGCGAGGGGAAGAACGCCGCGGCTTTTGCGCCACTCGCCAATTCGCCCGATTCTCGCCTTTCCGCCTCTGTGACCTCTGTGTCCTCTGTGGCCCAAACCCCCATCTTGGCCTTAAATCTTGCGGCGGATCGGGATGCGGGGGCGGAATTGGCTTCGTTTG
>JAAYVJ010000218.1 GCA_012517265.1 Planctomycetota bacterium
CGGCCGGCCGCATCGTCACGTGCACGTACAGGGGAAAGTTCTGCCCAAGCCCCAAGCCCGCGACCACCTGCTCGACATCCGCGCTGGTCGCTCCGGCCGTCATCGGCAGATCCACAAACGCAGGCTCGTTGGTGTCCGTCTGCGGGAACTCGAAGCGGACCGCGGAGACGTTCTGCTCGCCTTTCCACTCGGCGTGGAACCGGATCGGCTCGCCGCAAAAGAGGGTGTCGGAGACCGCCCCCTGGCGAGGTGCGGGCTGCCCCGGCTGCGTCACGGACCATTTGAAGAGCCCCTTCGCCGCCGGATCGACGACGGCGTAGGTCTTCGCCGTCCCCTGGAGGTTCTCCATCGCCGGGCCCAGCTCGATCTCGCACTTGTCCGCCGAGGGGATCGGGACCGACGACTCCAGGAAGTACGTCGCGGTCACGGTTCGTCCCTGATATCCCCCGGCCTGCGCGGATTCGAGCACGCGGCTCTGAGGCTCCGTCACCTGTGTGGTGCCGGACCGCATGTCGACGGTGCGAATCCTCGCCTGGGGCAGGCCGTCCGGGAATCGACTCACCGTCGCATCGCGGGACTGTTCGAACACGGGGAATGCAGAGATCACCACCGACTGTTTGTGGAGTTCTCCGACCCACAGCGCGTCGCGGGAATCGGTGAACCGGCACTCGATCCGCATCGGGGCCGGCGGATAGGCCAGATTGAACCGGGGAAGGCGGATGTGCCGCACGCCGGCGGGAGTTCGAACGTCCAGGTCCGCCCGAGCGATCAGCCGCTCCTCCCGCTCGACCAGGCGAACCGGGCCGGCGACCAGATTGCCCTGATCGTCCTTGCGAAGGGGCCAATCGGTCTGATCCAACGGCTCCAAGAAGAGCGTGCCCGACAACGGCTCGACCTTGAACTCGCCCTTGCTCCCGATTCGGAGATAGACGTCCCGGCCGCCCTGCAGGCTGAGGCGGACGGTCGCTCCGGCCGTCGGCGGAACCTCCGCGAGCACTTGGTTCGTCGCGGCGTTCGCCACCTTGACGCTCACGCATTCCGAATACACGCGGACGTCGCGCACGGCCTGGAGGATGGGGACGTTCGCGTCGCCGATCGTATTCCGCAATTCACAGGTCAGCCTGTACGGCCCCGGCGTCCCGATCGTGAAAGGCTCGGTCTCGTAGAGTCGCGCCGGCGAGGTCCAGCGACCCCGATCCACCACGACCGGGGCGGCGGCCTCCGACGAGGAGGCCTTGACGAGAATCGTCAGGTCGCCGGCATCTTGCCAGACTCCGGCGGTCCGTGAATCAGGGCCCTTCTTGTGCCGCTGGCGCAAATGGGCTTTCGCCTGCACCTGCTCGTGCAGCCACAGCGGCTGCTCGGGCGTCAGTTCGACTTCCATCAGGAAATCGGGAATCCTGTAGAGACGCACCCCCGGCGGGGTCTTGGCATCCGCCAAGCCCAGCTTCCACTTGCCCAGCCAGAAGCGGTCGATGAAATCCCCGGCCTCCGGACGGCGGAGAATCGTCGTCTGGTATCCCGCCGATGCAACGACGTTGCTGCGAATCCCCGATGCCGCCTCCAGGTTCCCGTCCACCGCCAGCGTGCGAGGCGCCTGGTCGGCCCCGCCAAACGGCTCGACCGTCGCCGATTTCACCGGCTCGCCCACGGCGACGATCGCCCAGTCGTGCCGGCCGATCCGCAGATCATCCGTGCGGACCTGCATCCCGACTCCAAAGACGTCCAGAACGATATCCGCGAAACCCAGCTCGCGGCTGAGACGATAGGCCTTGCCCCCGGTCTGCGAGGCGACCAAACGCATCATTCTCTCTGCGGCGGCCTCATCGGCCGACAGCCGCGACTGTGGGTCCGACAGGCGGGCCGCCGCCGCGTCGATCAAAACGGGATACACTTCGATCCGCTGGTCGAGGAGCCGCTTGGCCATGCTCATCAGCGGGCCGCCGCCGCGATCCAGTTCCCGCGCACTGTCGCGGGGATCGCCGTTGGTCAGCACGATCAGCTTTCCCGGCCCTTGGCCGTGTTGCCTGCGGGCGGCCGCAATCCGAGCCGCGGCCCAGTCCATGCTCTCGCCGATGTCGGCGCTGAACGCGCCCTGAAACGCCGCGGGCCGCACCATGTTGCGGCAGGCTGACTCCGTCAGAAACGTCTGGCCCCAGGGCAGCAGAGGACCGGTGTCGTCGCTGGGCAATGAATATCGGACCTTGTCCGAGAAATGGGCCACACCCAGGTACAGCTCGGATCGAAGAAACGGGAGCATCTGCAGGAAGACCAACTGCCCCTCGTCGCGAAGGGTCTGGCGCCGGGCGCCGCCGTCGGACTGCGGCGAATCGCTGCTCTCCATGCTCCCGGAGACGTCGACCGCGATGACCACGTAGCACGGCTCGGGTCGCTCGGCCCCGGCGGCAGGGCTCTGGGTTTCGGCCGACTGCGCCGTGCACACGCCGCAGACCCCCATCCAAACCCCGATCCACAGTATTTTCAGCAACAACGTATGCATAGCGTCCTGTGCAATCCCCGAGCCTGGCCAACCGGCGTCAGGCATCGGACCTGCCTTTCTCCTGCGGGGCATGCCCGCCCCCCTGCGTTTCGTTCGGCCCATCGTCTGCCGCCGCCCGCAAACCGGCGATCACTTGCATCAGGTCCTTTCGTCGGATCCGGACGACCGCGTCCTGCGGCCTTTGTGCCACCCACGCTTCCAGGCCACTGAGGATCCGCCTCTGCACGTGCCGGGCATCCCCCTCGTGGCAGGCGGCCAGATAATACCCCGTCGCCGCACGCTTGAGCTGATCGCGAGTGTCGAGCCCCAGATCAAGCAGATCGCCATAGACGTTCATCGCTTCGTCCCACCGAGGGGGCTGGGCGTTGAGCAATCGTCCTGCCTCGATCAGCCGCCGGGCCTTGTCGCAAGACTCCAAGAACACGTTCACCGGATTGCGCGGGTCCACGCGTCCGGGAAGCTCCGTCATCCCCATCGGCCAAGCGTCGAGGCATCTTTGGGCCAGATCCTTCGCTTGCGCGACCGCGTCGGGGTTCTCTCTCTCCAGCACCGGCGACAGCGTGGCCTCGACGCAACGCCACAGCGTCATGCAGCGATTCGCCCGCCCCTGCATCTGCTCGAAAACGCGACACAGAAGTCCGCCTGCGCGGCGAGATAGGCCGTCAGCCTGATCCGGCTCCGGTCCGGCGTCGAACAGGCGAGCGGCCGCGGCGCGCATCGTCATCTGAACGGCGGCGGACTCCCCCTGCGATGGGCACAACAGCCCAAAGAGCGGCGCGACCTGCGACCACAGGTCCGGCTTGCACGCCAGCGCGGGAACCAATTCGTCTTCCACCGACTCCCATGACGCGGCCTCAGCCTGCAACAACGCCATGGCCTTGCGCAGATGATACTGGCCCTGGTGTCCGTCGAGCCGGTCTTTCACCGCGTTCCAGTCTTCGACGCAACACTGCGGATCATTCACATGACAATGGGCCAAGGCCTTCTCCGCGACCTCCGAGACCGGCTCGGCCCAATCCGTCGGCCAATTCCGGCGAAGGGTCCGCATTGAGCCGCGAATACTCCTGCGGATTTCCAGTCGCTTGAGCCGGTGGAGGTGCCGGTTCAGACGCGCCGTCAGTTCATCGAGCAAGGCGGCCACTTCGTTTCCGACCTGGGGCTCCAGCCCCGAACGGATCCGGCCGAGCCTGCCGACGAGGTCGTCGTATTCCCGCTGGGCCGTGCACAAATCGGTGAGCCGGCAGAACTGCTCGACGGCCGAGATCATCGAGGCGCACGCGCGCTGGAGATCGAGTTGCTCGCTCTGCGACTGAAGATAGCCGACTCGCTCAAGCTGGGCGTCCACGCGAGCCAGCAGACCGGCGAGCCGGCCGCGACGGTTCAAGGACGACAAGATCCGCCTCTGCACCTCCAGCCGCGACTTGGCCAGCTCATATCGGTTCAGGGACAGGCAACTCTCGATGCTCGCCAGCTCCTCGCGAACCGACTGTTCGGCCCGAGCCAGCGGGCTTTCCAGCCTCGTCAGGGACGAGGGGATGTCCTCGCTCAGAAGGAGGCTGGCCGCCTCGGCGCAATAGGCGTATCGTCCCGCGACGGAGCGATCCGCTCCTTCGGCGCCGCCGTTTCCCGAGTGGCCGTGGCCGTTGGAGCGGGCCTCCCACAGAAACAACTGGGATGCGCCCGTGGCAAGCCGGTTCGCCGCCCAGGCCCCGTCGCCGCCGGCCCAATCGCCTGCGGACAGAGCGAGGCGGGCGGTCAACGCGTTCAGTCGCTTGAACGTGGGATCGCGGAGAATCACGAGGTTCGAGCCGGAGTCGTCCGCAAGGTCCAATCCGGCCGGCCGGTCCTCACGGCACTCGATACTTCCGCTCCCGAGCCACAGAGTCCGAGAATCCTGGGGAACCTGCATGAAAAACGCCGTCAGTTCCTCATCCACCACCCGCGTCAGCGACGAGGATCCGAGCGCGACGTTGATCAGATTCAGAAGGTTGAAACAGGCTGCAGGCAGTCCCGCCGATTGCGGATCCGCTTGGCCATCAGAGTCCACAATGGCTGCCTGCGCCAGGTCATCGACCCCCTCGAGCCGGCCCAGCCGAATCCGCAAGACGCCTCGGTTGTTATAAGCCAACAGCCGCAGATGACTCTCGCGAGAAGGGGTCTGGAGGAACAAATCGTAGAACTCCACCGCGTTTTCCAGACGGTCCATAACGTCGTTGAGCCATGCCGCCGCCCAGAAGAACCGAGCCGCAATATGGGGATTCGCCCAATGCCATTGGCACAGCCGCTCGACCTGCTCGCAGAGCCCCTGGATGTCGATCTCGGGCGAACCCGAAGCGTACATCGAACGCAGGCGGGCAAGCAATTCATCGCTGAGTGCTTCGCAGTGAGGGGATTCGAGCGATTGCTCCAAGGACCGCTCGGCCGTCGTGCCGGGGGTTTTCGCGGGACTATGCCGGTCGACTCTCCCGTCGAAAACGAGCCTGGCCAACGAGACCGGCGTAGTCTCCACCTCGCGACCGTCGATACGAACACTCAGCATATGATCCGGCCCAAATGTGCTTACGGTCCTCGCCAGAGGACTCAGTGGATGTCCTAACCCCGTACGAAGCATGGCATCCGCCTAATGCCATGGGCGTGTTCTGCCGCCGTCGTCACCCGTCCTCCACACCTCGGCCCGGCTACTCCAAAGCTGACCGCCGGATGGGGTCCGCGTCCGCCAACGCGATGGGTTGCATGCGGCAGCCCGTCTGAAAGCCAGACGCAGTCACGCCTGAACATAAGATCTTATCATGCCAGGGGTATTCTGTCAACGTTGCGAATGATCTTTCTTCCCTGCGACGGCCGGCTCCAGCGAAAAAGGGAGTTCCGCCACGGCGTCAAAACCCCTGTGTTTACTACCCATAATGAGTGGATACTCGACAGATCCGAAAAGTCCGAGAACACAACCCCTCATCCACGCCGGGGTACGCCGCAGCGCAAAAAACGGGACTTCTTCCTTGATCCCCGGGTTCTCTGCAGCCAAGCCCGAAAACGACCGAAGGAATCGGCGGAGATTCCCAGAACACGGGAATCCGCCGGAACCAGCAACGCGGAGCCGCATAGACGGGAAGGAATATGAACGCTACGGCAGTTCGAAGGTTCTGCACGCTCGAAGAAGCGGCTGAACGACTGAACATCACGCAGGCACAAATCCAGAGACTGCTCGCAAGAGGCCTGCTCAGGGAATTCCGCGACGGCCCCCACAGGCTGCTGCGTACAGCGGACGTCGGAGCCATCCTCGAAGCAAGAACCCGCCGACTCGAGCGACAGGGGCAGCCCATCGAGCCGGGCGCGTCGCGTCCTCGACCGCCCCGGGGCGATCATGGATCCCCCCGCGATCCTGACCGCGACTCGCGGACCCCTTCCCAGGACGCGGCGTTGCGCCCTTCCCCGAAGAAAGGTCCGAGAACTCGCCGGGCGAAATCGAACAACAACGTGAATCCGCGATCCGACGGCAGGATGCGACCGCAGGCGGGATCCATCGAAAGACCCCAGCTATCGGACGGTCGCCGCAGGTCGCGGCGGCACATGAAGGCCCCGGAGGGATTGCCGCAGCAGAGTCTCTCGGTCCGCGAGTGGTTCTGGGACGGGCTGCTCCAGGATCGCCCGATCGCGATCGCCCTGCTGTCGGCCATGGCTCTGCTCGCTCTCTGCGGGCTGGTGGCCGGGGCCTGCTGGCTCGCGGAGACGTTCGGCTAATCCGCCGACGAGCCGACCCCTGCGTCGGAAGGAGCCGTCCCCACCCCAAAAAAGATCAGCCTCAACCCGACACACCCCGGCCAAGCACCCATAATCTCGCGATCCTCGCATGTGGAAACGCCGATCAGAAGATAAACCGGGCCCTGTTTTCCTATTTGAGTCCGGCGGCCTTGATCGGCCCGGTCCCATCAGGTACAGTATTGGCAGGACATTGACGGGGGTGCCGTCCCTGCCGCCAGGAGGCGGCCTTCATCGTGATTTGGATCGCAGGTCGTCCGGAGATGCGAGGGAGATGATATGTCCAGAATGACTGTCTGCGGATTGCTGGCCTGGGTGTTTTGGGCCGGGTCGGCGGCTGCAAGTCCGATGGTCGGAGTCACGCACATCAACGGCCATTTCCTGGGAATGGGCGGGGAATTCACACTGACGCCCAACGCCGAGTTGGCCGCCCTGACGGGCGAGACCGGACCATTCGGCGGCTTCTGCATGGAATGGTCGGAAGATGTCGCAATAGACGCCGCATACGAGGTGACCGTCAATCGGGAGGCCCTCCAGGGCGGCTACAACAGCGGCTTGGCCGGCCCTCTGGGCGGCGATCCGCTCGACCCCCGAACGGCATACCTCTATTGGCGATTTCGCGCCGGAACGCTCGCCGGCTATGAGTATACGCCGGGCGACGGACGGGCGCTGTCCGCCCAGGCACTGCAGGACGTAATTTGGTATCTCGAGGACGAACAGCCGAGAGGCTGGCAAGCCGGATCGCTCCAGGATGCTTTCTACAACGAAGCCCAGACCGCCGTGGACTCCGGCCTGTGGGTGGGCCTGGGCGACGTCCGAGTTCTGAACTTGTGGGTCCCGGGCCATGTGGGAGACCCCGAATACCGCGTCCAGGACATGCTCATCACCGTCCCGGTCCCGGCGCCCGGCGCGTTTGCGCTGGTCGGCCTGGGCAGCGGCCTGCTGATCTGGCGTCGCCGATGCGCGGCGGAATCGTAATCTGACTTTGCGTCATGCCCTCCTGGGCTTCGGGCCTCCCCGCAGCCCTTTTTTCTTGCGCTTCCCACGCCGATCCGCCCGGGGGGAACTTCGCGCATCCTGGGCCGCCAACTAAAGGGGGGCCTCCCCACAACCGATATGGAAGCCAAAGAGAGGGCCATTGGACCATGAAGACAATTGCGGTTGTGAATCAGAAAGGCGGATGCGGCAAGACCACTACGGCTGTCAATCTGGCGGCCGCCTTCGCCGAACAGGGCAGGAACGTGCTGCTGATCGATCTGGACCCCCAGGGACACGCCAGCATCGGCCTGGGCTGCGATCCGGACATGCTCGATCATACCGTATACGACGCGCTGACCAATCCGAGGATTCCCTTGAGCAGCGTCCTGGTGCCGACCACGATGCGGGGACTGACTCTGGCGCCCGCCAGCATCATCCTGGCCAGCGCCGAGATCGAACTGTCTCAGGCCGCCGGACGCGAACTGGTGTTGGCGAACCTGCTCCGGTCGGTCGCGGATCGGTACGACCTGTGCGTGCTGGATTGCGCCCCGGCGTTCGGCATTCTCACCATCAGCGCTCTGGTCGGATGCACCGACGTGCTCGTGCCGGTCCAGGCGCACTACTACTCGATGGAAGGGCTCCGCCGGGTGATGGAGACGATCCGTCTGATCCGCGGACGATTCCACCCCTATTCGGCGGGGAACCTCAACATCCTGCTGACCCTCGTCGAGGACCGGACCATGCTGAGCCGCCAGATCCAGTTGCAGGTCCGCGAGATCTTCGGCGCCATGGTCTACAACACCGTGATCCACAACAACGTCCGCCTGTGCGAGGCGCCCAGCGCGGGCGAGTCGGTGCTGTTGTACGCCCCGCAGAGCCGAGGCGCGTTGGAATACAGGGCCCTGGCGGCCGAGATCCTGGGCGAAACCAGGACCGTCGAACCCGTCGAGAGCGGCCCAGCGCGACGGGGTCTGCAAAGAGACCTCTCGGCGATGTTCGACGGCCTGCGTCCCGTCGGAGAGGCCGCGCCGCAGTCCCTGCCCCGGATCGAGGACCACTCGGATGTCGAGCTGTCCGGGCAGGAAACGGAGCCGTTGCTGGCCACGTAGGCCCGGCCGGCAACGACCGCATGGGGAGTCATGGGAACGTAGTCGACAAAACACGATTCCACTCGCGTCATGAAAAGAGCATCCCAGAGTCCCGCAGTCGCAAGAACCGACGGCAACCGCCAGATCGGGGATCTGCTGGTCCGCAAGGGCCTGATCACCCCCGACGAACTGCTGCAGGCTCTCAACGAGCAGCGGGAGAAAGGCGGCCGTCTCGGCGAGGTCCTCGTGCGTATGCACGTCCTCGACGATCTGACCCTGAGCAACGCGCTGGCCGAGCACCTGGCCATCAATTACGTCAGCCTGGACGACCCGTCGCAGATCGACCCGAAGATCGCCCGCGCGCTGCCGGAGGGCATCGCCAAGCGGTTCTGCCTCCTGGCCCTGCGGGAAGAGAACGGCAAACTCGTGACGGCGATGGCCGACCCGCTGGACGTGGTCGCGATCGACACGGTCATGCTCAAAATGCAGCGCCCGATCCGGCCGGTGATCGGAGCGGCCGGGGAGATCCGACGGGCCATCGAGATGGTCTATCACGGCTCGGACATCGAGGAGCGACAGCTCCGCGATCTGGTCGCCGTCGAGAACGACGCCGAGGAGGAGGCCGCCGAGAACATCACGGTCGAGGAGCGGCCCGACGCGGAAACCGGGGGCGAAGAAGCGGCCAACCAGGCGCCGGTGATTCGCTTCGTCGATCTGATGCTCCGCCAGGCGGTCAAGAACCGCGCCAGTGACGTGCATATCGAGCCGCAGGCCGAATCCACCGCGGTGCGACTCCGCGTCGACGGCGTGCTCCGCGAGGTCGTGCCTCCGCCCAAGAGAATGCACCCGGCCGTCGTGGCGCGCATCAAGATTCTGGCGCAGATGAACATCGCGGAGCGTCGGCTCCCCCAGGACGGACGGCTGCGAATCCGCACCTCCGGCCGGGACATCGACGTCCGCGTCTCGACCATTCCGACCATCTACGGCGAGAAGGTGGTCATGCGAATCCTCGACGCCTCGGCGGTCAGCCATGACCTCAACCGCCTGGGCATCGAGCCGGCCTCGCTGCTCGAACTCAAGTCCATCCTGGCCAGGCCGCACGGCATCATCGTCGTCACCGGCCCGACCGGCAGCGGCAAGAGCACGACCCTGTACGCCGCGGTCAACTACCTCAAGGGGCCGGGCGTCAACATCACGACCGTCGAGGACCCGGTAGAGTACCGCCTGGCCGGCATCAACCAGATCCAGGTCAAGCAGGAAATCGGGCTGGACTTCGCCATGTGCCTCCGCGCAATCCTGCGGCAGGACCCGGACATCATCCTGATCGGCGAAATCCGCGATAAGGAAACCGTGGAGATCGCCATCAAGGCCTCGCTCACCGGGCACCTGGTCCTGAGCACGTTCCACACGAACGACGCGCCCAGCGCGATCAGCCGGCTCACCTACATGGGGATCGAGCGGTATCTGCTGGCCTCCACGCTGAACCTCGTCGTGGCCCAGCGGCTCGTGCGGAAGATCTGCGAGAACTGCAAGGAGCCGACGGAACTGGGCGACGACGTCCTGCGGCGAATGCACGTCGACCGCCAGCAGGCGAACGGCGTGACGTTCTACCGGGGCAAGGGCTGCGCCGCCTGCGGCAACACCGGCTTTCACGGCCGGCTGCCCATCTTCGAGTTCCTCGTCGTCGACTCGGACATCAGCGAACGAATCATCGCCGGGCAGAGCGAAGCCCAGATCAAGGACGCGATGCATCGCAAGGGCTACGGCAACCTCCTGGAAAGCGGCGTCCGCGCGGTCTTCCAGGGACTCACCACGGCCGAGGAAGTGATCAAAGTCGCATCCATGGGTGAAGCGTAGGAACCATGAAGAGCTTTACATACATCGCCCGCGACGCTGCGGGAACCCGAAGAGAGGGCATGCTGGCGGCCAACTCCGCCAACGAAGCCCTGGAGATCCTGCACACGCGTCAGCTCACGCCGGTCGGCGTCTACGAGACGCTGGCCAGGGGCCGCAAGAAACGCAAGGTGGCCCGCCGGGGACGCGTCCGCGCCGCGGATCTGGGCGCGGTCTGCTGGCAGTTGAGCACGATGCTCGAGGGCGGCATGACCATCACCGCAGCGCTCGACATCATCGCCGAAGACACCGAGAACCTCCAGCTCCGCCACATCCTGCAACAGGCGAGGGGAAAGGTGAGCGAGGGCAAGCTGCTCTCGGACGGCCTGAGCGAGTTTCCCCAGGTGTTCAACCGCCTGGCTCTGGCGATCGTCATCGCCGGCGAGACCAGCGGCGACCTGGGCAAGGCCCTGCGCACCCTGGCCGAACACTTCGACGGACGGGACCGCATCGCCAAGAAGATTCGCGGCGCCGTCTCCTATCCGATCTTCGTGCTGTGCCTGATCACCGTGATCGTGATCGGCATCATGGGCCTGATCGTGCCCCGATTCCGGATGATCTTCGCGCAGCTCGGCGGCAAGCTCCCGGCGTTCACCCGCGTGTTCATGGGCATCTACGAGGTCCTGTGCCACAACCTGTTGTACGTCGCCGTCGCGGCCGTCGCGTTGGCGGTCGGCGCGGTCCTGTTCGCCCGGACCGCGCGAGGACACCGCTTCCTCAGCAAGGTGGTTCTGCGGATCCCCCTGTTCGGGAAACTGTTCTCCGAGGCGTTCATCGCGATGTTCTGCAAGACGGTCGCCACGCTGCTGGAGGCGGGCGTGCCCGTGCTGGAAACCTTCGAGATCGTGCGAAGCATGAGCTCCAACGACGTGGTCGTCTCGGCGATCACCCGGGTCAAACAACACGTCACGGGCGGCTCGAACGTCGCCCTGGGCATGGCGGCCGCCGGGTTCTTCCCCAACCTCGTGATCAAAATGGCCCAGGTCGGCGAGGAAAGCGGTTCCCTGGCGACCATTCTGCGAAAGACCAGCGAACACTACGAGCGGCGGATCACCTCGATGATCGACGCCATGACCGGGCTGCTCGAACCCATCATGATCACCACGATCGGCGCCATCGTCCTGGTCGTGGTGATCGCTCTTTATCTGCCGATTTTCACGATCTCCGACGTGGCGCACTGAGTGATTAAGTCAAGGCCCCGCGCGGACGATAGGAAGTACTGTGAGATTGTTGATGGTTGATGGTTGATCCGGGACTGACTACGTCCGTCAACCACAGATCAACAATCAAAGATCAACAATCAGAAATAGGTTTGGTTCTCAGGAGGTGTAGCATGAAGAGCAGCAGCAAAGGCTTCACAATGGTCGAACTGATGGTGGTGGTCCTGATCGTCGGCATTCTGGCCGCCGTGGCAGTCCCCCTCATGAGCGGCCGAATCGATTCTTCCAAGTGGTCCGAGGCCAAGGCGGCCATGGGCACCATCGCCGGGGCCCTGCGGTCCTACGCCGCGGAAAAGGGCAGCTTCGCCAGCGCTCCGTCGCTCTCGGAGATCGGGATCTCGAACAACGAGCTGGACGGCACCTACTTCTCCCATGAGGCGTACGCGATCACATCGGCCTCCGCCAGCAACGGCCAGGTCTCGTTCGTGATCACCTGCACGGCCGGCAACAGCACGCGGAGCGGCAAGCCCAGCAGCCCGGCTTCGATGACCCTGACCTCCAACGCGGCCAACAACTACGTGGCGACGTTCGCCGAGGCCAGCGGCTCGTAAGGACCCCTCGGCGGGCCACCGCCCGGACCGGGATCCGATCCGGCAAGGGAACGCATGACCCGAGCAAGACAATCTCCCGGCTGGCCGATGAACCTCCGGCAGAGCCGGCGTGCCCAGGGTTTCACGCTGATTGAACAAGTGGTGGCTGCGGTCATCCTGGCCGTAGCCACCTTGGGCGCTTTGCAGTATCAGTGCTTCGCGGCCGGACAGGGTCGAATCGCCCGCGTACAGAGCGCCGCGGCCAGAGCGGCGCATCTGCTGATCGAGGACTGGAAAAGCACGGCGGGCTCACCCGAGTACGATCCGTCGACTTTGGGCCTGGGGTTCTCCGCGGGCGTCGCCGCGCCCTCCGGCTTCACGACCCCCAGCGGGCTAGGTGCGACGCTGAACGACGCCGTGTACGGCGCGACCTTCTGCGACGTGCCGGCCTTGGTGATGCTCAAGTACCTGGACGTTGCGGAGGACTCCCTCGCCAGGATCACTCTGCGACAACTGGCCGTGATCGTCCGCTTCGGACAGGTCGGCGCCGGCGGCACCATCGCCGTCGCGGAGTCGAAGTTCGCCGATTTGCCGCCGATCACCCTGGTGACCTACGTCCGGCTGGATGCCACCGACGGGTAGGCGAGGACATCATGACAACGTCCAGGTCTGCGACAATCCGTCCGTCCGCACCGACGCGACCGCGTCGGTTCCCCTCCGGCATGGCCCTGGTCGAGATGATCACGGCCATGACGGCGGCCCTGGTCCTCGTCATGGCCGTGGGCGTGTTGCTGGACGGAGGAAGCCGGGCGTGGCTGGCCGCCTATCAGTCGGCCCACGGCAAGGTCAGCGAGGATGCGAGAACCATCGTGGCCACCTTCGGCAGCATCGGCCGCAAGGCCAACCGCGGCAGCTACGTCCTGTACAACCTCAGCAACGGGACGCTCACTCCGGTGACCGCGCCGGCCAATCAACCCGACGGAGTCCTCTTCGGCAACGCCGTCGAGTTCCGTTACTGGGACGTTCCCCTGGATACGTCCGACTCCCACGACCTGATGGACGCCACGAAGACAGCCACCGCCTACGCCTTGTTCTATTGCGTCGGCGACCAGTTGAGGCTCGATCAGGGCCCCTACCCGCCCGGCGCCGCACCGGCCGGCGGCGGCAGCCGCAATACGGCGGGAGTCACTACAACCATCCTGGCCGAGAACGTCAGCGTCGAGCCGGGCGCTTCGGCCTTTTCCCACAGCACCGTGGCCGGAGTGGGCCAGGGTTCAGTTCGCCTCAATGTGATTCTGACGGATCCGCAGGACGGCCAGACCACACGCGTCACGACCACCACCCTGATGCGGAACATCTGGCCCCGCTAGGATGGGGAATGGGTTGCTGATTATGGCCGGACAACCGTTGATCCTCGCTCCTCAATCCTCGACCCGCCGCCGGGGCATCGCGCTGGCGATGGTGGTCATCGCGGTGACGATCCTGACCACGCTGGGCATCGGCCTGCTGGCGATCGGATACGGCGCGAGGCGAGAGGCGATCTCCGAAAAGGCCGAAGTCGCGGCCATGCTGGCCGCGGAGGCCGGATATGAGAAGGCGATCTTCTGGATGGGCCAGCAACAGGACATGCTCAGCGCGCTGCAACTGGGCTCGCCGGGCACGTCGGGATCGCTGACGTTCCCCGACAGCTCCTGCACGTACGCCATCAGCCTGTACACGTTCGTCGGCGCCCGCCCGGTGTTCCGCGTGGTCTGCGACGGCCACAGCGGCATCTTCAGCCGGCGCGTGGACGTGCTGACCGTGCAGATGATCAGCGGCTGGGACATGGGCGGCTGCCGAATCCCGATCAGCAGCACGACGACCGACGAGGTCAGCTTCGTCAACGGCGAAACCCTCGACATGCCCATCCACATCAACAAGGCCGACGACTATCCCGACACGAGGGACATCTTCATCTCCGGCAGCCCGAACTTCCTCCAACCCGTGGCCATGGGCGAATCGCGATACACCAGCGGCGGCGCGGACAAGTACTCCGGCGTCATGAGCCTCTTCGACGGCGGCATCTACTTCAACCAGCCCAGCAGCCGGATCACCGACGAAAGCTCCGTCCAGAGCAAGGTGAACCGCTTCCGGGACAGCACGCTGGCCGCGTACCGGTTCACGCCCACCGCCAGCGCCACGAGCGTTGCGAACCGCCAGGCCGCGGTCCAGCTCGAGTTCTTCGTCGACAACGGCGTCGGCAAGGTCCGCATCACCAACAATTGCACCGTGCGCGGGTTCGCCCAGTCGTACGACTCGAGAACGTACGACTTCAAGATCCAGCCCGGCAGCGGAGGTTCGCGGTTCCAGCGATACTACATCTACTCCTACCACCTCGCACCGACCAACGCGGACTCGACCGGCCAGCGGGTCACCATCCCCCTGACCAACACCTATGTGACCCAGTCCTTCGGCGCCGCCAGCTCCGAGCCCGGCGGCCAGATCTACGTCAACGGCAACGTCGTGATCGGGGGCAACAACACCGCCCACGGCAACGACCAGCTCGTCAAGGGCAAGGTCACCGTCGTCGCCACCGGCAACATCTGGATCGCCGACAGAATCCTCGTGGACGGCAGCCATGACGCGGACGGCAAACCCACGATGGACAATCCCAACGTCCTGGGTCTGCTCGCTCAGGGCGTGGTCAAGGTCGTGGACCCCGGCATGAGCGATATCGACGGGATCGTCAGCATCAGTGGGTACACCTACTCCCCCGTGGGCCGGCCGGACTACCCCAGCGCAGGCTCCACCTCGTCGAACTACTACCAGCGATACCTGCCGGACCCGATGATCGTCGAGGGCGCCATCACCGTCGGAGGGGGCGGCTGGGGCGCCGAGAATGTCAAACGCGGTTCCTACGGCGGCCGAAAGGAATACAGCGGCAACCAGGACTACCTGGAAGTCCACGGCACCATCTGCGAAGCCATGCGAGGCGTCGTCGGCGTCACCGGCACGGACGGCTTCCTGAAGTCCTATCATATGGACCGCCGGCTCCTGACCGGCATCGTCCCCGGCGACATCTGGATGCGAGGCAAGTACGTGCCCGCCCCGGCCGGCTGGCATGACTACCGCACCGGCGAGTGAGTTCCCTGGAAAAGGGACCTTGCTGACCCCCATGACCCGGAAGACAGCCGTGGCGATGCATCCCGTCCTTTGGGTCAATCAGGTCCTAAAGTCCTCTTCCATACCGACCGATGAAGGACGTGATATGTTCGGATTCCACAAGAAAAACCTGGTCGGTCTGGACATCGATACGCTCGCGGTCCGGATGGTTCAGTTGCGGCGGGACGACGCCGGATACGAGGTCACAGGCGCCTGCGTGACCGAGGTCGCCCCGTGGGGCGAAGACCCGCAACTGGGGAAGATCCACACGATTCGCGCGATCCAACAGGCGCTGTCCCAGTGCCGCCCCGAAGGCAAGCTGGCCGTCTGCGGGCTGCGGGGCCCCGAGGTGGTTGTTCGCGGGTTCGAGTTCCCCACGCTGCCCGACGAAGAGATCGGCTCTGCGGTCGGCCTCGAAGCCTCCCAGATCTGCCCGTTCAGCACGGAAGAGAGCACCTTCGATTACCAGGTGACCTCGACCGACACGAGGAAGACGCGAGGCTTCTGGGTGGCCGCCAACAACAGTCTGATCCGCAGCAGGCGGCAGCTCGTGCATGAAGCCGGGCTGCGCTGCGCGATGATCGACGTGGCGGGGCTGGCCCTGCTCAACTGCCTGAGGAGTTGCGAAGCCTCCGA
>JAAYVJ010000219.1 GCA_012517265.1 Planctomycetota bacterium
AGACGGACACCAACGAGCCTGCGTTTGTGGATCTGCCGATGACGGCCGGAGCGACCAGCGCGGATGTCGAGCAGGTGGTCGCGGGCTTGGGGCTTGGGCAGAACTTTCCCCTGTACGTGCACGTGACGATGCGGCCGGCCGACGCGGACCGCGCGTTGCAGATCAAGCTCCACGGCGGTCGATTCCGCGCGGAGGACCGCCGGGTCGTTCTGGAGGATCTCCAGGTGGGCGGAGGCGCGTTGACGGACATCCCGGCCTATGCCTGGGAGCCTGTGGAGATCCCGCTCCGCGTGGTGTTCACGGGCTACACCGCCACTGACCCGCGGCACAATCAGGCCATCGAGCAGTTCAAGAAGTCCTGCGTCGTCAAGGTCACCGGCAAGAGCGGCCAGGCCTCGGATGTGTCGGAGACGATCGAGTGGACCTCCGTGACGTCGCCCGACGGACCGACCAAGCGGTGCGAGCTGATCGGGCGGGCCACGTATACGCCGGACGCTCCCGGCCGGGCAGCGGTGGAAATGGCCGCCCGGACTCCCGCCGTGCAGGGCGCGGGAGAAGCCGCTCCGCGACGGGCGTACGCGCACGTGTTGGCCCGGTCGCCTCGACTGGCGGTCACGATCCGCCGGGTTACTCCGACCGGCGAAGAGCCGGTCTTCGATGCACGCCGCTGGAGCGCCGGAGAAGGCGGCGTCTGGGCGGTTCAAAGCCGATTTTCCGCCCGTCTGCGGGTGGAGGTTCGAAGCAGCGACTGGGCGGCCACCGGGCAGACGCGTCCCTGGCGGGCCGCGATTCGCCTGTTGCGTCGGCCCGACTCGAACGCCGAGTGGGTCTCGGAGTTCTCCGACGGCGGGGAGTTGACCACCGACAATTCCTTCGTGCGGGAGGTTCAGACCGCCGCCAACGGGCAGTACGCCCTGGAGGTGACGGGGATCGATCCCCAGTCCGGCCGCCGAACGGCGTTCTTCGTGACCCCGGTCGTCGCCTCGATTCGTCCGCACGAGATCAAGCCGGTGCTGGCGCCGCCTGCGTGGCTCAGTTCCCGCGTTCGGCAGTGGCCGTTCGAGTACCAGGTGACGCTCCGCCAGGAGGCGGTCGACGTGAACCGGCCGCAAGCCTTGGCCTTCCAGTTCCAGCTGCCGGGACAGGCCGACGCCTGGATGGAGGGCGCGACGTCTTCGGCCCCGTCGCAGACGCCCGACGAGCGGCTGCTCCTGGTCAGAGGCCCTCGTTTCCTGCCTGCGGTGCAGGGGCTGCGGGACGGCAAGGTGCAGTTCAAGATCTCCTCTCAGGGAGTGGATCTGTTGCAGTGGGATTGCCCGGACATCCGGGTGATCGCCCCGGTCCTGGAACGGGTCGTAGTCGGTCCGCGCGGCGCCGGCTACTCGGTCGAGTTGTCCGGGCGGGATCTGGACTTCGACGGCCGCGACGAGCTCTGGGCCAGGCCCCAGTTCCGCGCGGCGCCGGAGCTTGAGGGTGGATGGATGCCGGCGGAATCGACGATCTACCTTTGGAGGCATCGCGACGGCGACGGGGTCGGCGAACAACCCGACGTGCGGACACTCGAACGCCTGCAGGAGCAGGGCGTTTCGGGCGTCGAGGCGTTCAAGGTGGCGAACACCGGCAGCGGCGGCGCCGTGCGAGTGATGCCGCCGCGCGCGAGGCTGACTTGGATTGGTTGGCCCCGACGCCCGGCGACGGAACAGTATTCTCTGGCGGCCTCGGTGGTCTATCGGCCGGCGGGCGAGGTCTCGGCCGACCGGATGGTCGTGGAGTGGAGCGACCTGTGCGAAGTGCGGTTGAACACGCCGTGGGTCGTTCCGCTGTGCTGGTGGCCGGTCGCGGCGATTCTCGTTCTCGGGACTCTCACGGCTCTCTTGAGGCGCTTGGTCCCGGATCCGAGCCGCCTGCCGCTGGACATGAGGCTGGAGGAAAACATCGCGGTGGTCGAGCCGGTCCGACTGGACAATCCGGTTCTCGTCGATCTGCAGGAGACGTCGTTCCTCAAGGACGTGCAGATGTACACGCGGTATCTTCGGAGCCGGTGGGACGGCAGCGCCCTGGCTCTGATCATCGGCCCTCTGCGGGTTCTCCTGCGGCGGGCTCTTTGCCCGCGGCGGTGGGCGTGGACGGCAGTGATCCCGAGAGTCCGGGGCGACGGCCGATCGGTCCGCACCGGTCTGATGTGCGTCTGGACCGGCCTGGGAGCCCGCCGTGGGCGCGTGTGGTCCGACCGGGACGGCTCGCAGAGGATTCCGGAGGACGGCCAGGTCGGCGCGGTGCACCTGGACCTCGCCTATCGGGCGGACAACGTCGACAGAAAAATGCGGGTGACGGTCCGGATTGGAAGGATTGCGAGAAGGGAATTGTTGTAGAATATCGATGGGCCCGGGCCCACACAGGTGGTTGTCTCCGGAACTCGCCGCGGCTGCTCCGGAGAATCTGGTGAGAGAGAGTAGAGGAACAGAGAATGCGACTGAGCAATAGTCCAATCGTCGTGCGGCCCACGTTGATCGTGGGACTGGGCGGCACCGGGGTTCTGGTCTGCCAATGGGCGGAGCACTACATCCGGGAGCTGTTCGGGCATGTCCCCTCCTTCATTCGGTTCTTGAAGCTGGACACCGACGCGTGCGACGACGGCGGTCCGCCCGAGGGAATCCTCTCGGACTTCATCAACCTGTTCCACTACGTCGACGTCGGTGAGGTCGTGCGGGACAACGCCAGCTATCCTGAATTCCATCCGCATCTGGACTGGATGCGGGGCTTCCGCGAGGACGCGACGTTCGCGGACTACGGCTGCCAGGGCATTCCGCGGCTCGGCCGCCTGGTCTTCTTCGAGCTGCGGGAGACGGTCATTCACGAGGCGGTCGCGACCCGCTTCAGCAGCCTTCGGACGAGCACGCAGCAGATCGTCGAGGAACAGCCGGACCAGTTCATCCTGGCCGCCGACGGCGCCCCGGCCGTGCATATCGCCAGCAGCGTCTGCGGCGGCACCGGCGCCGGGATGCTCATCGACATGGCGTACAACCTGCGGTGGTGGTCCCGGGAGTCGTTCCCCAAGCCGGCCGAGGTCATCGGGCATCTGCTTCTGCCCGACGCTTTCCGCGTCGATCCGATGCTCCGGCCCAAGCTCGAAGCCACCGCCAGTGCCACACTCGATCAGATCGAATTCCTCAGCGATGAACGCCGCCCGGACATCCGGGTCCGGTACCGCAGCGACCGGGCCGGTGAGGATTGCTTCCGCCGGGACACCGGTCCGTTCAACTTCCTGTACCTGCTCAACGGCCAGGTCGATATGGGCAGCGGCGACCGCAAGCACCTGGTCCGCCAGATCGCCCGCGTGATCCGCGCCATGGCGTTCGAGCCGCTCGGCCAGCAGGTGCGGTCCGACGCGAACAACAAGCTGGCGGAGATCCTGCCGCAGCGGGATCCGGTCAACAACCATCGGCAGTGCTTCTCCAGCTACGGCCTGTGGTGCGGGACGCCCGGGCACGGCAGGGCCAACATCGAATCGCGGATTTTGGCCGAACTGGAGACTCTGGGCGAGGACCGCCAGCAGGCCCGCGCCTACTACCGCCAGGAAGTGCAGACGCGGATCGCTGCGGCGCTGGGCTCCACGCCGGGCGTCAGCGAGTTCATCCAGCCGGCGGCTGCGTTCCGATGGGATCCGCCGGGCCGGGGGACTTCGCAGGAGATCTTGTCGGGCGTTCTCCAGAGTGTACGCCGGTACGTCGAAACGTCGCTGCTGCCGGCGGCCCGCAAAGATGGCGAGAAGATCCAGGATCCCAACAAGCCGTTCGACCGCCTGTTGGAAGCCGCCGACGAGATGTTCAGCCGGGACTTCTTCACTGCCGAGCAGCTCAAGCCTATCAGCCAGATCGGCGCATGCCTGGACGCGTGGGTCGAGGGTCTGGAGGCGTCGCTGGCCGGCAGGCAGAGCGCCGCGGCGCCCAAGATCAATGCAGTGGTCACGGACATCCTGGCCGCGGTCCGCCAGGGTCTCGACGGCTTGGAGCAGAGGGTTCCGGCGCTGTCCTGGACGAGCACGGACATCTCGCCGCTGATCAGCGAAGCGATCGACGGTCGGTGGAACGCGATGGCCGAGGCGATTCTTCACGAGAACTCGGTGGGCGCGGTCAAGAACACGCTGCGGGTCTTCTCGATTCGCAAGCAGGCGCTCGACGCCCTCATCGAGCTGGCCTGGAAACGCCGCACCGGCGGTGAGCGCAACCAGTGGGGCAACGCCCCCGGACGCTCCAATGGGAGTCCTCGCATGGCGGACTTCTTTACGACGCCGCTGTGCGCTTCGCTGGAGTCGGACAACGCGCTGGACAGCGTCTCGGAGCGGGACCTGCGTCAGAGCCTTATCCGGCCGGTCTTGTTCGGCATCGTGATGTCCATCCGGGAGGTCAAGCCCGATCTGGCGGACGTGCGGGCCGTGGAAGAGCGGCTGGCGCAGAACCTCGGCCAGTTGGCCGGCGAGATGAAGCGTTTCCTCCGCGACATCGAGAACCACGGCTGGGATCTGTTCCGCAACGGGCTGGCCGACCACCAGGCGTCCAACGAGCATCCGTACTATCGGAGCATCTGCGAAATCTGGCGGCTGGCCGAGCCCAAGATCGACCTGTCGAAATCCCGCAAGTACGCCGCGCCGCTCGACGTCACGGTGGCGCAGCATGTCTCCGGCTCGTGCGTCCCGCAACTGCTGACGCACAACTGCGAGATCAGCCTGCGAGAGGCGAACGTGGACGACAACTACCGGCACATCACCGGGGAGTGGCTCCAGATCCTCCGCCTGCGCTACGGATTCTGCCTCGAAGCGATCAGCCGGTACAGCAAGTACGTCGCGGCCACCGACGAGTATGTCCGTCGGATGGGATTCGAGTTCTCCGATTTATGGATGGACAAGAGCTGGTACGTTTCCTATCAGAACGCCTTGGCGGAGTGGCGCAGCCAGGGGAACGGGCAGAAGGACACGATGGAACGCCGGACCTATGAGGCCAACGCCGCCAAGGTCGGGAGCCTGCGCAAATTACTCGACTCGGTGAGCGAGCGGTTGCGGCACCAGATGCGCTCGGTGACGGAAGCCGAGGTCGGGATCCGCATGGCGGAACTGCACGGCGGGACGAGTTCCCGGATCGACTTGATGCTGCACACCATGCCGCTGGCCGATTCCGAAGCCGTTCGCCAAGGTTTGGGACGGTGCCTGGCTCTGGTGGACACCCTGCTCCAGAACGTGGCGCAGTGCACGTCCGGCCTGCCCGAGAAGGAGAGGCACGCGGTGAACGAGATGCTCGAAGGCTGCCGCGGCGACGTCCGGGGGTTCCGGGAAAGCATGTGAACGGATTATCGACTGTCAATAGTGCAGAGCAAATAGTAGATCGCAGAGGGTTTTTGTGGGCTCAAAGAACGGCAAGAAGAAGGGATTGGGGCCGCTGCCGACGTTGTTCGTCGGGGTCGGACCCTGCGCCGAGCGGACGCTGTCGGAGTTCTCCGGCCTTGCCCGGCGTCTGACCATCCCGATCCAGGGGCCGTTCGGCCTGGTGCTTGCGGACTCCTATTGCGAGGATCTCTTCAAGTGCGACTGGCCCTGGGTGTCGGACTTCAAGATCCCGGACGCCTCGGTCCTTCGCGACCGGTCCGAGTTCGTGGGCCGAGATGACGCCAAACTCCTGACATTGCTGTCGTCGCTGGTTCGTCGCCTGCGGTCGGTCGGGCAGGTCGCGGACCCCGGTGGGCCGGGACGCCTGCGGATGTGCGGCAACGTCCTGCTGGACCTGTCCGATCCCGGCGTGGTGCCTTCGGCTGTGCGGCTGATGCAGGCGCTCCGCAAGGTCGATCCGGCGCTGGATGTGACCGTGCTGGGTCTGACCGATCGGACCGCCGTCACGGATTCGACTTGCGACAGCAAGTGGTTTGACGTCTGGAAGCAGCTGCTGGCGGATCTCCAGAACGAGCCTCTGGCCCAGCGGGTGTATCTGCTCGACGGCTGCGACGCGGAGCGGACCTGGCTGGAGCGGCCCGAGCAGTTGCACCAGCTCGGGGCCGAGTTCCTGCTGCATCACGGCTTGACCTGTCGCAGCCTGCTCAGGCAGGGCGAACGAGCGCGGACCGCCGTGACGGAGAGTCTCCTGCACGTGTGCGGCTCCTTTGGATGCCGGACGATTCAGGCGGATTTGTCCGTCGTGGCCGAAAGGATCGCTGAGAAGGTCGCCGCCGAGGATCTGCGCGATCTCTACGCGCGGCCCCTCCCGGACGGCTGGGCGGAGAGCCTTGATGAGCAGTCGCAGTCGCTTGTCGAGAGGATCGCGGGCATCTGCGAGAAGGCCCATCAGACGCGGGCGGCGTCTTCGAACGACCGCCGCGATCGCTCCGGGGGCCTGTTGCCGGGCGACACGGAGATCGACGAGGCGGTGGCCAAGGCCATCCGAAACGTCTGCTCTCGCGAGCCGCTGCCGAGCCTGTGTCATTTCTTCTCGTGCTTGCAACCCAAACTCGGCAAGTTGCTGACTCGTTATCGGTTGTGGGAGCGGGTGCGGATCCGCCGGAGCGTCGCGGACGCGTTTCGACGGCAGGAAAGTTCCACGTATGAGCCGATGCGAACCTGGATGTCGCAGCCCGAGACCGAGTGGGCGGATCGTTTCACGCCCCAGCAGGGCGATGTGTCTCACGTGGCTGTCGGTCGACCTGCCAGCCGCATGGGATACCTGGGCGGTATGCTGTTCCTGATGATCGGACTGGCCAGCATATCCGCGGGCCTGATTGCGCGGGAGATGCTCTTCGTGATCGGGGGCGGATTGCTGTCCCTGGCGGCGTCCGTCCTGATGACGTTGCCGACCGGGTGGGTTCGCCACCCTCGCAATCGCATTCGGGAGGGGCAGGACGTCTCCGCGTCGGGGCCGATGGCGGCCTATCGCAAACGGCCGGGCCGATGGGGTTTCTGCGTCGCCGCCGGGACGATTCTCGCCGGTCTGGTCGGCCTGACGTGGCCGTTGTGGCCTGGCGAGTGGACATCGATCTCGACGGTCTGGGCCGTCGCGACCGCCGTGATCGCGAGCGTCGGCATCGCTTCGGTCATAGGCTGTCCTTCGCAGACACATCCGGACCGGGTTGATCGACGCGAGGCCTTGGGACATGTAAGTCCCCCGGCGTGGCGATGCCGCGGCGCGGGAGTCGCCTGCCTGGCGTTGGCCTGGGTTGTCTTCTGCCTGGGTCTCCCGACGCCTTCGGCTCCTCAGAGCACTCTTCAATGGGTTTCGCACTGCGTCGGACTGGTCCTGGTGGCCGGAGGGACCGGTTGGATCCTGTTGCCGCGGACGGGGTACGCGTATTTCGTTGATCGCGTCCCGAAGATGCCGCTGCCCCTGGTCGGGGGAATCGGGCATCCGGCTGGAAACCACGACATGGGTCCCCAGCTTGCCGCCATGACCGGCTGGATCAACCGTTTGACGCTCGAACCCAGCCGTCTCCCGGGTGCAGCCGCGACGGCCCGCGTGCCGCGAGGTCGCGAGATCCTGTTCGACTTCCTGGCCGCCGATTGGGAGGATCAACTGGCCGAGGCGTTTCGCATGGCGCTGGAGGCCCGCTCCGGCAAGTCTCTGCTCGCTCTGGCTTTGCAGCCGGCGCTGTGGACCGAGTGCGTCACGAAGGAGCTTCAGGATCCGCATGCGACGTCCCGTGACCTGACGTGCGTGTTCACGTTGCAGGCGGTGAAGGCCTGGATCGAATCGCACACTCTGGCGGAATTGCTGTCCCTGATAAAGGTGGACGTCGAACGATTCGCTCAGATGAGCGTCCGGTTGGCCGTGCCTCACTGGCCGACTCCTCGTCTCGAACCCGACTTCAGCGCCGGCGTGATCGCGGTGGCCAAGCCCCTGTGGGACCTTCTGGCCCCGGTGACGCAGGCGGCCGGACCGGTGCCGATCGTTCCGCTCGACTGGGACATCCGCAGCGACGCGATCGTCGTCGTACGGATCGTTCAGGGGCTGACCGAAGGCTGGCGAGGATTCCCCGGCCTGCCGGGACAAGCCAGGGAGGCGGACGTGGGACACGTCGGTCAACGAGAACCGTCGTGATCTTTGTCCTCGATCATGCCCCGGAGCTCCGGTCACGGAGCGGTCGTCCCTCGTTCTCCGCACACGTCTTTTCTTCCTCTGGAACGGACCGACAGTTGAAGATTGTCCAGTCGGACTGTAGACTCTCTGCAACCAATGGCCGCCGCTTACGACTTTCGTACAGGGGCCATCGGATACTGGACGTGGATGACTATGGCGGCAGTTGAGATCAGGTCGTTGACAAAATGGTATGGACGTTCGCGGGGGATCGAGGGCATCTCCTTCGCCATCGAGCCCGGCGAGATCTTCGGGTACCTCGGGCCCAACGGTGCGGGCAAGACCACGACGATCCGCTGCATCATGGGCCTGTTGCGGCCCACCGGCGGCGAGGTCCGCGTTCTGGGCGAACGTGTCAGACCGGGACGCGGCACGATGCACGCGAGGATCGGCTATCTGCCGGGTGAGTTCCGCATCTGGGGTCGACCGAGAGCCAGGAGGTCGCTGAGTGTGTTGGCGGCCCTGGGCGGAGATCGCGGCGCCAAGGCCCGGCGCGAAGCTCTGGCGGATCGTCTGGAGCTGGATCTGCGGCGGCCGGTCGGCGATCTGTCCAAGGGCAATCGTCAGAAGGTGGCCGTGATCCTGGCGTTCCAGCACCAGCCCGACGTGCTGATCCTGGATGAGCCGACCGCGGGTCTGGACCCGCTCATGCGGGAGGTCGTCCTGGACCTGATTCGCGAGGCCGCCTCCGGCGGGGCCGCGATCCTGCTGTCCTCGCACGACTTGAGCGAAGTGTCGGCCATCTGCGCGCGGGCTGCGATCCTCCGCGAAGGCCGCATGGTGGAATCGGCGCCCATCGCCCAAATCGTGCAGCAGGGCGAGCAGCGGTTGAAGGTCTGGTTCGCGGACCCGACGTTGCGTCCCGATGCGCTCTCGGCCCGATTGCCCGGTGTGCGGATCGTCGAGCAGGAGGCGGGCGTCCTGCATTTGGCTTATCAGGGGGCCGCGGGCCCCCTCCTCCAATGGATTTGTCAGTTTCCCATCGATCGCATCACGACGCCTGAGACCTCGCTCCAGGAAGCGTTCCTTCAATATTATCACCAGCCGTCCGGCTCGGCAGGCGGGTCCGACGATTCGAAAGGGCTTCGTTCATGATCCGACCGTCTCGCCCAGCGTTTCCCTTCGCGTTGCTGTGGTTCTGGTTCCTCCGCATCTTGCCCGCGTGGCTGGCGATGGCCGCAATCATTTTCTTGATGCAGATCGCAGTGGCCTCCATCGTCCACGACAACGAGAACGTCAAGATCTTCCTGTCGATCCTGCGTCATCTGCCCTCGATCGTGCGGACCGCCATCGGCGGCGACCTGGTCGAATCAGGGAGTCTGACGGCCTTGTTGACGGTGGGTTACCAGCATCCACTGGTCATGTTCCTGTACCTGCTGTATGCGGTCGGGGTGCCGGTCGGGCTGCTCCCCGGTGAGATCCAGCGGGGCACGATGGAGCTGATCCTCAGCCGCCCGATCACCCGGACTCAGATCTACGTCTGTGCGGCTGTCTTGTCGCTTGTGGGCATGTTCGGCCTGATCTCGATGATGTTCCTGGGCACCGTGGTCTCGGTCCACCTCTATACGTTCGGCGAGCCGATCGACCTGAGCCTGTTCCTGCGTCTGTCGGCCTGCGCGGCGTTGCTGGCCGGCGCGTTCGGGGCGTTCGCCCTGGTCTGCGCCGCGTCGTTCGAGCGGTTGTACGCGGCCGCCGGCGTGGCCGCGGCCTTCCTGACGCTCAACTACTTCATCGCCATTGTGGCCGAATGGTGGCCCCGCGTGCACTTTCTGCACAAGGCGACGCTGTTCTATCTGATCTACTACTCGAACCTCTGGTTCGCCTGGCCCCTCCACAATATGGCCTGGCTCGGAGGCATTCTCGCTGGTTTCGTCATCGTCGGCGGCATCATCTGGCGATATCGCGACCTCCCCTCATGAGCATCCCCGCCATGCAATTGCTTGATCCGCATGTTCACCTAGTATTTTCCTTGTACTGACTAGGTCTTTTGGCTATATTGCGCCCCCATTGGTGGGTACAGGTGTTCGATCCTGCCCACAGGGTGAGAACTGCGATGGAGGCAACGATGGAGTGGCGAATCGAAACGGATGTTCAAACCGACCATCTGGTCATCCGCATTCTGGGTCGGGCCAGCGCCCGCGCGGCGGGGGAAATCATAGCCGGGGTGTTTCGCGAGATCGCCTCGCACAATCACTCGAACCTTCTGATTGATATCCGGGGGGCGGAAGGGCGCCTGGGGGTCTTGGAGACATTCGGTCTGGTTTCCACCTATCCACCCATGCGGGAGTTGCGGGTTGCGATTGTGGACCGGCCTGAGAACCGCAGTTGGTACGAGTTCTATGAGACGGTCACCGTGAACCGCGGCTACCACAACAAAGTGTTCACGGATATCGACAAGGCGATTGAATGGCTCTCTTCGTGACGTTTCGGTGTCGGTCCGGCCGTGGACGGGACATGGCTGTGCGGCCGTCCGGCGGTCGGCGCAGCACTGGCATTTCCCTGATTATGAGCCGTCCTGCGGAAATTGTCTTGCGTTCCCTGCTGAAGGACGCGAAAATGACGCCGCTTGAGCTTGGAGCTCGGGCCGGTTGTCGCAGGTTGTGACGCCCGTTCTGAAAACTGAAGAACGAACGCCCCCGGGGGAGAATACCGCGAGCCGACTCGCAAGAGTCTGCGGGCCCCGAAGGACATCCGGAGTAATGGATTGAACGGATGAGAGGGTGCCTCTTATGAAGCTGCAAGAGAGAAAGCCATCGGGCAGGGAAAAGGACCAGGCTGCGATTGACCGCTTGGCCGAGTTGAGGGAGAAGCTGCATTCCGACGACGTCTCCACGGCCAGAAAAGCCGCGTTCAGCCTGTCCTGGATGCAGGAAGACGGCTTGGACATCTTCGTCGAAGCGCTGTTCGGCAGTTTTCCCCGCACCGCCAAGCAGGCGGCAGCCTACGGCCTGCGGAGCATGAACGGCCGAATGAAGAAGTTGGCCGAAGAGGTGCTCACCAAGGGGCTCACCGACTCCAACCGCATCACCAAGGAGACCTGCGCCAAGTCGCTGCTGCTGATGAAACAGCCGGCTGCCGCCAGGAAGAAGGGCAGCTTCCGTCCCCGGCCGGGCGGTGGCGGCGGCAGACCCCGCGGCCCGCGAATCAAGGAGTTCCGCGGCCGGGGCCCGGCCAGGAACGACTACTCCTCCCGCAACGGCCCGCCGAGAAGCGGTCCCCCCAGAAGCGGCCCGCCGCGAGGCAATCGCTGAGCGGCGGCTGTTGCGGCGAGTTCACTTGTGTCTTTCCCGTGCGGATGGGGGCCAGTCATCTCATTGGGTTTGAGCGAACCCTGGAATCCGTGCCGGCGTCCTCGATCGAATTCGCGGCCTGATGCCGCAGTACTGTCAACCGGCAGCGTGTCACTGTCACTGCTTCCACATGGCCCAGGGCAACTATCGAGACTACCTGCAGGGCGACACGGTCTGGTTGAAGAAGTGCCTGTACGTTTTGCGGCCGGTGTTCGCCTGCCTCTGGATTGAGCGAGGCTACGGCGTCGTCCCCATCGAGTTCCACAAGCTGGTGGAGCGGGTGTTCATCGACTGCCTGCTCGAAGTCCACGGCGACCGCATCCGGAGCGGGGCTTGAGCAGACGCAGCGGCTTGTGCGACCGGCATGTCGATGCTATACTGTCGGTATGACGAGAAAAGAGATTGCGATCAAGACCATTCAGGATTTGCCCGATTCGGCGACATGGGCCGACATCGAGGACCGCATCCGGTTTCTCGCGGGGATCGATATGGGGCTTGCGGACATTAGGGCCGGGCGGGTCGTACCCCACGAACAAGTGAGGGAGAGTCTCAAGAAATGGCTTTCCGCGTAGTCTGGTCGGACACGGCGGTCGAAGATCTCAAGGAGATTGTCCGGTACATCGCCCAGGACGATCCGCAAGCAGCCGTACGCATCGCTGAGCATATTTTCTCCAGCATCGAACGAGCCTCCGAATGGCCTTTCTCCAACCGTGTGGTGCCTGAGAAGGCGGAGGAGTCTGTTCGCGAAGCGATACTCAAACCCTACCGTATTGTGTACCAAGTGGATGCTGACCACGACACTGTTCACATTCTGCGGATTTGGCATGCAGCTCGCGGAATTCCGGATCTCGAATGATCCGATGAGGGGCCCAATCGCGCGTGCTGGATGGCATGCCTGCGGCAGTTGCATCCGTCAACTCGTCTGGAAAGGAAATAGAGATGAATCGACGTGAGTTCTCCAAGAGCGTGTTGATCGCGGGTTTGGGAGTCGGGGCCGGAATGACAACAGCCGGAGCTGCGGCCGGTTCGAATGCGGCTGGCGAGTTCTATGAGGAGCCGGCCAGGAGGTTGATGATCCGCAAGTTCGATGTAATCGTGGCGGGGGCCGGGACGGGGGGCGTCGTCGCCGCGATCGCCGCGGCCCGGCAGGGGGCCAGGACCGCGATCATCGAGGTCAAGGGCTATCCCGGCGGCACCGTCACCGAGGGTGGCACCGCCTTGCACAGCTTCTACAACCTCTGGAAGGCCTTCCCCGGCGTCAAGAAACGCCAGGTGGTCAAGGGCATCCCGCAGGAGATTATCGACCGGCTCCTCAAGGTCGGCGGCTGCTCCGGCCACGCCGAGATGTCCGAAGGCTACAACTACGATTCAGTCTGCACCGCGATCGACACGGAACTCTACAAGCTCGTGACATTCGAGATGCTCGCGGAAGCGGGCGTGCAGGTCTTCGTCAATACGCTCTTGACCGGGGCGATCATGGATGGCCCGCGGGTTCGCGGCGTGATCGTCGAGAGCCGCTCCGGCCGGGAGGCGTTCTACGCGAAGTCCTTCGTGGACTGCACCGCCTACGGCGATCTGGCCGCCCACGCCGGCGCGAAATTCACCGAGCCCAACGACTACCCCGTCTGCAACAGTGTCGGCATCGGCAACGTGGATATCGACAAGTATCACGAGTTCATCAAGGCCAACAAAGCCAGGGGGCAACTGGCCAGGGGGATTCGCAGCGGCCGGCCGGACCAGATCGTCCGCGCCGGCGCCGAGTGGATCGACGTGCCGGGCCTGGCCGAAGGGGCCAGGGCGATCGGCATGGCCCTGATCACCACGACCGTCCACGACAACTATCTGATGTTCATCAAGTGCAACATGAGGCTGCCGGTCAGCCCGACCAGCCGGGACGAAGTGGCCAAAGCCGAGCTGGAGATCCGCAGGCGACTGGCCAAGGCGGTCGAGCTGTTCCGCCAGTACGTCCCCGGCTGCGAGAAGGCGTTCATGGCCCGCACGAGCCCGAGGCTCTGCATCCGCCGGGGCAGGCTGATCGAGTGCGACTACGACATCACGCTGCCGGACGTGCTCGAAGGCCGTCACTTCGACGACGAGGTCATGGTCTACGGTTTTCACGACAGCGCCCCGCGGCTCCAGATCGCCAACGGCGGCACGTACGGCATCCCGTACCGGGCCCTGTGCGTCAAAGGGATCGAGAATCTCTACGCCTGCGGCATGATGATCACCTCGGACCACGAGGCCCACATGTCCACGCGAAACACCGTCGCCTGCATGGGCCAGGGCCAGGGCGCCGGCACGGCTGCCGCTCTCTGCGCCGCCAAGAACCTCGGCTCGCGGGACCTCAAGTACCCAGCCCTGCGCGAGGCCCTCGACAAGGCCGGCGTGTACTTCGAGAGTTGAGATTGGATTCTGTAGTCCGCACGTCCACAGAGGAGGCAAGCGGCCGGATGTCGGAGATGATTCCGACAGTACTCAAGTCGCAGATATCCAAGGAACTGTCGTTTCCGCTGGGGGCGATGAAGATCAGTGAGGCCCTGGAGGGTGTTCCTCAGTACTCTTGCCTGACGCTCGCTTTTTATCCTCATTGGGATCAGACGCCGTCGCAAACCCGGCGGCTTCTGGTGCGTCTTGTTGAGGAAGGCGTCCTGTCTTGCGAGTATGCTTGAGAGCGGTCTGTCGATTGACGTTTTTCTTCTCTTGCGAGAGGGGGGGATGGTGAGGAATACGCCGAGCTTCAGGTCCAAGGGCCCGTTGAGAATGTGCGTTGCCTCGGTTGACATACGAAATCTTGATCGATATAATCTCCGTAAAACGCTCCAAGACGAGGATTGAGGTATGGTGACGGTTACAGTTTCGCCGAAGTTCCAGGTGGTCATCCCGAAAGCCGTGCGGGAACGGCT
>JAAYVJ010000220.1 GCA_012517265.1 Planctomycetota bacterium
GCATCACCGCCACCGGCAACGTGAGCGGCGCCTGGCAGGGCGCGGTCGTCAACGCGGCGCAGTACAACGACGCCGCTCCGATGTATCTGACGGTGACGGACAGCGCCGGCAAATCGGCGACCGCCACCAGCAATACGGCGGCCAACGTGGCCGAGTGGACCCGATGGACCATTCCGATGAGCAGCCTCAACGGCGTGAGCCTCTCGAAGGTCAAGAAGCTCACGATCGGCGTCGGCGCCAAGAACGCCACATCCGGCGGCGCCGGCATGGTGTTCATCGACGACATCGGTTTCGGCCGCTCGGCTCCGTGATCTCCGACTTCTTTGTCAGGCGGATTTGGGGCCCGTTTCCGCAGGGAACGGGCCCCCTGTTTGTTCGCGTGCTCCCAGACCGGATGGGTCCGTCGGAGGCGAGAATGCATGAGAATATCCTTGCGTGGTCGCGGGCATTTTGGTATAAGCGAAATATGGCTGCATAGTGCGCATTTTACGCCGGACAGCCGGTGGATTGTAAGATTCTGTGAGGACGGGCCGTGAGGTGTGGTGGTGCGCGAGTCGGAGTCGGCAGTCTTGACCCGGCGTGTCCGGGCTGGACGCGATCGTCAGCAAGACTACATCCCTTTACACATTCAACGGTCTCCGTCTCTGGTTCTCTACTGTGACGCCGTGGGTTCACATTTGAGAAGGAGGAACTGCCTGCCTGAAGGAAGACCAAGTCCGTAGTGTGTGGTTGTGTTTGGAGGGGGGCCAAATCACAAAGAAAGAGGAATAATTCTAGTTGTGAGGAGTTGCCCAAAATGAGACGAATGTTGCTTGTGGTTGTGACTGCGATCCTGCTGACCGGCGGGGCGACGCAGGCGCAGATGTTCGACATCACCAACCCGGGAGATCCGATTGTCGGCGTGCCCAACGACAACAACTGGCCCGCCGCGGAGACTCCTCCTCGCGCCATCGATAATGTGATTGCCGGCGCGAAATACCTCTGCTTCAAGACGTCCTTCATCCCGGACGCGGCGACCGGCGCCGCCGGCTTCCGCGTGACCCCGTCGGGCCCCCGAGTCGTGGTCAAGGCCCTCAACTTCGCCAGCGCCAACGACGCGGTCGAGCGGGATCCGATCAAGTTCAGGCTTTCCGGTTCGGACGTGAGCATCGACGGGCCCTACACGCTGATTGCCGAAGGGGACATCGAGGCGTTCAATCAGACGGCGTCCTACCCGAGAAACACCTGGATTCCGGCTCCCATTCCGATCGCCAACAAGAAGGCCTACAAACACTATGAGCTGATGTTCACGGAGCTGCGGAATCGGGCTTCGGCCAACAGCGTGCAGATCGGCGAAGTGGAGTTCCTGTCCGACGGCAGCCTGCCGGGCTCGGCCGGTGGCGAGTCCCCCAAGAGCGGCAGCACCGACGTGACCCGCGACGTGGTTCTCAGCTGGGTCGGTGGCGAAATGGCCGCGACCCACAATGTGTACTTCAGCACCAATCCCGCGGATGCAAATAGCGCCGCCGGCCTGGTGAGCCAGGGCCAGACCAACACGACCTACGATCCGGACGGCCTGCTGGAATTCGGCCAGACCTACTACTGGAGAGTCGATGAGGTCAACGGCGCCCCCGACTTCACGGTCTACAAAGGCGATGTCTGGAGCTTCACCACGGAGCCGTTCGCCTATCCGATCACCAATGTGACGGCGACCGCTTCCAGCCAGAGCCGCGCGGACACCGGTGCGCAGAACACGGTCAACGGCTCCGGCCTCAGCGCTGGCGACCAGCACTCCACCGAACTGACGCAGATGTGGATGAGCGCCAACAGCAAGCCGCACTGGATCCAGTACGAGTTCGACAAGGTCTACAAGGTCGATGAGCTGTGGGTCTGGAACGCCAATCAGATCGTCGAGGCGTTCGTCGGCTTCGGCGCCAAAGACGTGACCATCGAGTACTCCACCGACGGCGTGACCTGGACCACGCTGGATGGCGTTCCCGAGTTCGCCCGGGCTCCCGGCGTCCCGACGTACACGGCCAACACGGTCGTCGATTTCGGCGGCGTCAGCGCCAAGTTCGTCAAGCTGACGATCAACAGCAACTGGGGCGGGATCGCCCAGCAGGTGAGCCTCAGCGAGGTGCGGTTCTTCTACGTGCCGGTTCAGGCCTTCAGGCCCGTGCCGGCCGACGACGCGACGGATGTCGCGGTGACCACGTCGATGGCGTGGCGGCCCGGCCGCGAGGCCGTTTCGCACAAGGTGTTCTTCGGCGCCGACAGCGCCGCGGTCGCCGCGGGCACCGCTCCGGCCAGCACCGTGGCCGAGCCCGGCTTCACCCCGCCTGCCATGAACCTCGACACCGAGTACTTCTGGAGAGTCGACGAGATCGGCGATACCGGCACGTATGAAGGCGACGTCTGGAGTTTCAGGACGCAGGCGTACCTGGCGGTCGACGATTTCGAGGCCTACACCGACGATGAAGGCAGCCGGATCTATGAGACCTGGACCGACGGCATCACCGACGGCAAGAGCGGTTCGCAGGTTGGATACGACGAAGCTCCGTTCGCCGAGAAAGGCATCGTTCACGGCGGAAGGCAGTCCATGCCGCTCAAGTACAACAACAGCGGGTTCACGATGTCCGAAGCCACGATTGCCTTCGGTTCGGCTCAAAATTGGGCCAGCCGCGGCATCAAGAGCCTCGCGATCCATTTCGCCGGCGCCGCGGGCAACACCGGTCAACTGTACGTCAAGATCAACAGCACCAAGGTGGCCTACAATGGAGCCGCAGCGGATCTGGCTCGCGGCGTCTGGCAGGCCTGGAACATCGATCTGTCCACCGTCGGCAACGTCAGCAGCGTTCGCACCTTCACGATCGGTATCGAGGGCGCCGGCGCGCAAGGCACTTTGTACGTCGACGACATTCGGCTGTATCCGAAGGCCCCCGCGTTCGTCACCCCCGTCGATCCGGGCAAGGCCAACCTCGTGGGTCTCTGGACGCTCGACGGCAACCTCAACGACACCTCCGGCAAAGGCAACAACGGAACCGTCACGGGAGGGACCGCGAATTGGGTCGCCGGCGTGGTGGGCCAGGCAATGGAGTTCACGAACGGACAGACCTACGTCGATTGCGGCAAGAACGCGAGTCTGAATCTGACCGATGCGGTCACCGTTACGGCCTGGATCAAGATGGCGTTCACCGCCGGCGATCGCAAGATCGCGTCCAACCAGGACGGCACGACGGGCGGCTACAAGTTGGGTCTCTACACCAACAACAAGGTCGAGTTCGAGATCCGTACGTCCGCCAACGCGGGCACCCTGAACCGCGATGCGGCCGGCGGAGCCACGTTGCAGCAGGACGTCTGGTATCACGTGGCCGGCGTTTACTCCAAAGGCCAGTTCATCAAGACCTACGTCTTTGGGAATCTGGACCGCGAGATGGCCACGACAGCCCAGCTCGGCACCTCGACGGGCCCGTTTATGCTGGGTCGCGGCGAATCCGCCACGAATTACTTCTGGCTGGGCGCGTTGGATGACGTGCGTGTCTACAACCGCGTACTGTCCCAGGAGGAGCTTCTGTTCGTGATGGGTCAGACACAGCCGGTGGCCAAGCCGTTCTGAGTCTCCATCCCTAATAGATCGGTAATGCATTGAGACCTCTAGACGGGGCCCCTGTCCACAAGGCAGGGGCCTCGTTGTTTTGGGGTCTTCCGCGGAATCCCTCCAAAGACCTCTTCTTCTCTTCCTCGACTCGGCTTGTCGCGATTTGGCGTTCGCATGGGAATAACGCGTCAGCGAGTTGACTAACCCTTGGCCTGTGTTTACGATTCCCGTGTTGCGCATCGGATTTGATGACCAATCGCGAACGAGCCGTCGAGTCGGTTCGTCGGACAACCAGGAAGCAGGAGGTTTCATATGAAGCACAGGCAAGGGAATGTCACGGCGCGTCTGATGGCGTTCTTGTTGATGATGGGATTGGCTTCGTTTATCCAGGTCGGGACGGCGATCGCCCAGGGCGGCGGGGCGGCGTCCGTCGTGACGCTCCACGGCGATCGCACCGGGGCTCCGATGAGCCCGTTCATTTACGGCCAGTTCATCGAGCACCTGGGCCGGTGCATCTACGGCGGCATCTGGGCGGAGATGCTCGAAGACCGCAAGTTCTACTTCCCCATCACAGCCGACTACAGGCCCTATCGCCAGTTGGAGGACACGCGGTTCCCGGTTGTCGGGGCTTCCCCTTGGCAGATTATAGGCCCTGCGGATTCCGTGACGATGGTGAAAGAGGACGCCTTCGTGGGCGAGCACACGCCGCGAATCAAGGCCGGTGCAGGTATTCGCCAACGCGACCTGGCGACGGTTGAAGGCAAAGACTACGTCGGCTACATCTGGCTGGCGGCCCCCCAGGGCGGGGCGTCGGTGGAGGTCTCGCTGGCCTGGGGCCAGGGCGATGCCGCCCGGCAGACCGTTCGGATCAAGGGCGTCAAGGGCAAGTACCAGAAGCATTCGCTGAAGTTCACCGCCGGCGCGGGGACCGAGAAGGCAATGCTGGAGATTCTCGTCTCCGGCGGCGACGTCCTGGTCGGCACGGTGTCGCTGATGCCCGCCGACAACGTCCGTGGGATGCGGCCCGACACGCTGGCTCTGCTCAAGCAGCTCGGCGGCACGATGTACCGCTGGCCCGGCGGCAATTTCGTCAGCGGCTACAACTGGCGCGACGGCATCGGCGACCGCGACCGGCGGCCCCCGCGCAAGAATCCCGCTTGGACGGGCGTCGAGCACAACGACTTCGGCCTGGACGAATTCATCGACTTCTGTCGCGAGATCGGGACCGAGCCGGTGATCGCGGTCAACACGGGCTTCGGCGACGACTATTCGGCCGCCCAGGAAGTCGAGTACTGCAACCGCGGGACCGACACGATCGGCGGAAGCTGGCGGGCGAAGAACGGCCACAAGAAGCCCTACGGCGTCAAGTACTGGTGCGTCGGCAACGAGATGTTCGGGCCCTGGCAACTGGGCTTCATGCAGTTGAGCCACTACGTCCAGAAGCACAACCGCGTGGCTCAGGCCATGTGGCACGTGGATCCGTCCCTGCACCTGATCGGCGTGGGCAGCTTCGGCGAGGTGAACAGCAAGAACGATCCGGATCAGAAGTACCATTGGACCGAGGGCATGCTGCGGGAATGCGCCGACTACATGAACTACATCTCCGAGCACTTCTACCGCGGCCGCACGCCCTGGGCGCCGGAGGAGCCGAATCTGATCGGACACGTCAACCTGCTCAGGCAGTCGATCATTCAAAAGGCCCAGGGGCATCGGACGCTCCAGAAGAGTCTCGGCCTGCTCGACACCCGGCCTGTGCCGATCGCGATGGACGAGTGGAATTACTGGCATCAGCCGTACGTTTACGGCGAACTCGGATGCGCCTACGACCTGTCCGACGCCCTGGGCGTCGCCGTCGGATTGCATGAGTATTCCCGCAACAGCGACATCATCCAGATGGCCCACTACGCGCAGACGGTCAACGTCATCGGCTGCATCAAGACCACCAAGACGGATGCGTTCTTCGACGCCACCGCGCTGCCGCTGATGCTGTACCGCCATCACTACGGCTCGATTCCCATCGAGGTCGAGGGCAATCATGCCGCCGCGGCTCTCGACGTGGCCGCCGCCTGGACCTCCGATCGCAAGACCGTCACTCTGGCCGTCGTCAACCCCAACCGCGAGGCCAAGGCCGTCGAGATCAAGCTCGACGCGATCAAGCCGCAGGCCAAGGGAACCGGTTGGATCATCGGAGGCGACGATCCGAAACTCCGCAACGATGAGAACAACGAGCGGATCAAGATCGTCGAGGTTCCCGTGCAGTGGGAGGACCGGCTCTCGGTCGCGCCGCTGAGCATCACGCTCGTGCGGTTCCCCGTGGACTGACGCTCGGAAGACTTCTGTCGCTACGACCGGGCGTCATGCCACAACTGGCGGGCATGACGCCCGGTTCCTTTTCCCCACGTTGGAGGGCAGCTTGTGATGTCGGTTGCCAAGAGGATCGTCGCGGTCGCTTTGCTTGCGGGGATTGGTGAAGTCCCTTGCGTTCGGGCGTCCGAGCCCAACGAAGCCGGGAGAGTCGTGTCTGGCGAAGTGATGGAGCGGATCTACGAGCAGGTGAAGACCCCGTACAAGTACGGCGTGATCCTCACGGGCGAGAACGGTGCGAATGTCGATTGCCCCAGCGTCTTTCGTCGCGGCGATCGATGGTACATGATGTACAACCTGTTTGCAGGCAAAGGTTATGAGACCCTGCTGGCCGAGAGCGAGGACCTGCTCTGCTGGAAGCCTCTGGGCAAGATCCTGCCGTTCCGGGACGGGGCCTGGGACGCCAGCCAGGCGGCCGGCTTCATCGCTTTGCAGGACCACCTCTGGGGTGGTTCCTACACGCTGGGCACCTACGACGGGATGTACTGGCTGTCGTATGTCGGCGGGGCCTTGACGGGCTACGAGACGGACCCGCTCGCGATCGGCGTCGCCTGGACCGGCGATCCGACGCGTCCGGCCCCGTGGAATCGCCTGGACGAGCCCGTGCTGTCGAGGGATCAGGCGGACGTCCGCCCGTTCGAGAGCGTCACCCTGTACAAGAGCAACATCATCCACGACGAGGCCCGGACGCTGGGGTACCCCTACGTGATGTTCTACAACGGCAAGGGACCCGACCGCGAGTGCATCGGCATGGCGGTTTCGAATGACATGCGTCATTGGCGGCGGTTTGGCAAGGAGCCCGTCATCGACAACGGCAAGGGCATCTCCGGCGATCCGCAGATCGTGAGGATGGGCGATATATGGGTGATGCACTACTTCGGCGCTTTCTGGCGGCCCAAGGCGTTCGACACATTCGCCTGCTCTTACGACTTGGCCCACTGGACGAAGTGGGACGGCCCGCATCTGGTCGAGCCGTCGGAGCCCTGGGATAAGACGTACGCCCACAAGCCCTGGGTGATCCGGCACGGGGATATCGTCTATCACTTCTACTGTGCGGTAGGGGACCGGGGCCGCGTCCTCGCGCTGGCGACGTCCAAGCCTCTGGGCCGCCGGGATTGACGGGGCCTACGGCAGCGCGATGGCGAGCTGTTCCCGCGATCCCTTGGCGCCGCCGGACCGCCGAGTCGGCCAGTCGCCGAAACGGATCTCCCGCAGCAGATCTTCCATGTCGCAGTCCTTCAGCATATAGGCACAACCGCCTGCGTCGATGATCCTGGAGGCGTAGGCCATCGAGTCGTGTATGGACAGGCCGATGATCCGGATCTGGGGTTTGTCTCGCGTGATCCGCCGCGTGGCTTCGATGCCGTCGATGCGCGGCATGGCGATGTCCATGAGCACGACATCCGGATTGAGCTGTTCGGCCAGTTGAGTCGCCTCCTCGCCGTTCGATGCCTCGCCGACCACTTCCATGTCCGGCTCCTCCCGCAGCGCCTGGCTCAGGCTCCGTCGTACGGCGTCGTGATCATCCACGATCAAGACTCGCATTCCTGTTCACCTCCATGTAATTGACAGCCTCCTTGCATCTCCGCGTTCACGCGGCTGATCCCTCAGTCCCGAATTCCTTGCCGCTCGTTTGAGTTTCTGACCATTTATTCGGCCGGCCACGCTCATATTCTACTGCGGAATTTCCCTAATCTCTTTCCATGGGATGGAAATTGCGGACCGCCGCCGTTCCGCTGTGTGTCCCTTGGCGGTTTACATGGGGCGGTTTCCGGTTTACGATGCGTCATATGTCCCTCGGGGCGCGAACCCCGGGGCAAACCACTGAACGTCGATCGAAAGGGGCCGAAGCATGAGAACCGTCCGTATGAGCTCATTGTCGGTTTCGCTTGCAGCAATCGTCGGGGTCTTCGTCGTCGTCCCCGCGGCGGTCGCGTCGCAACGGCTTTTCCACGATGTCCGCGAATATGGCGCCGTGGCAAATGACGACGCGAAGGACACCGACGCCATCCGCAAGGCGGTCGATGCGGCCGCCGACGCCGGAGGCGGCACGGTGTACCTCTCCGCCGGCAGGTACATCAGCGGCGCGATTCGGCTCAAGAGCAACGTCACCTTGTATCTGGACGCCGGGGCGATCCTGGCGTTCAGCCAGGATTTCGACGACTATCTGCCGATGGTGCAATCCCGCTGGGAAGGCACCGAATGCGTCAACTTCTGCCCGCCCCTCTATGCCTATCGGGCGGAGAACATCGCCATCGTCGGCCGCGGCCTGATCGACGGCCAGGGCAGGGCCTGGTGGGACTTTCACCGCAAGCTCCGGGCCGAAATTCAGCAGAACAAGCAGATCGAGACGCCTGTGAAGTGGGCGAAGCTCTTCGCCGAGAAGAACGCCGGCTCGACGATGATGGAGCGATGGGAGTCGTTCGGCTGCTTTCTGAGGCCGCCGATGATCCAGCCGGTCGAATGCCGCAACGTGCGGATCGAGGGCGTCTCGCTCAAGGACCCGCCGTTCTGGACGATCAACCCGGTCTACTGCGACAACGTCACGGTGACCGGCATCTCGATCAAGAATCCGGACGACTCGCCCAACACCGACGGCGTCAACCCCGATTCCTGCCGCAACGTGCACATTTCCGACTGCCATATCAGCGTGGGCGACGACTGCATCACGATCAAGTCCGGCCGGGATGAGGACGGCCGCCGCGTGGGCCGGCCGTGCGAGAATATCACCGTCACGAACTGCACGATGCTCGACGGCCATGGCGGCGTCGTGATCGGCAGCGAAATGTCCGGCGGGGTTCGCCGGGTCGCGATCAGCAACTGCATCTTCGACGGGACCGAGCGGGGCATTCGCATCAAGACCACGCGGGGCCGCGGCGGGGCGGTCGAGGACATCCGCGTGAGCAACGTCGTGATGACCCGGATCAAATCGGCTCCGTTCGATCTGAACATGTTCTATCAGAAGACGCCGGAGGAGCCCGTCTCGGAGCGGACGCCGGTGTTGCGAAACATGCATTTCAGCGACATCACGGTCAAGGACTCGCCCGCCGCGGGCTTCATTCTGGGCCTGGCCGAGATGCCGGTGGACAACGTCACGTTCAGCAACCTGGCCATCGAGGCAGAGAAGGGGTTCTCGTGCAGCAACGCCAGGAACATCGCCTTCCGCAACGTGCGAATCAACACGAAGAAGGGCCCGGCCCTGATCGGCGAGAATCTTCAGGACCTGGAAGTGGATGGTTTTCGGACGTTGACGCCGCATGACAACTGCGCGGTGATCGATCTCAAGA
>JAAYVJ010000221.1 GCA_012517265.1 Planctomycetota bacterium
CGGACATCTCCGCCAGGGTGGGCCGCAAGGTGACGTGGGACGCGGGGGAGGAACGGTTCGTCGCAGACGATCGAGCCAATCGCCTGCTCGGACGCGCCATGCGATCGCCGTGGCGTATCTAAGACCGGGCCCGGCTCTGCGTCCGACGCGACGATCTCAGGACGCAGAGCCGGATCGCGGTTCCTCAGAAGTTCATGCCGATGCCGAGGATGTACTTGACGTCCGTGCTGCCGCGGCCGGCCGCCGGACTCTCGTCGTAGTTGAAGATCACTTTGAAGTTCGCGAACATGGCCTTGGTCAGGCTGGCCCGAAGCTCGGCCGTCGTGGTCAGGTAGTAGTCGGAGAACTGTTCGAGGCTGGGGAAGTAGGTCAGATCGTGCACGAACAGCAAACCTTCGCGGATGCGGTGATCGAAGTTGTAGCCCGCCTGGAGCGAGATCTCGCTGTTGCTGTCGTTGGCGTTGTCGAACTTCTCGTAGAGGGACGCCAGACCGAGCCCGGTGGAGAACTTCGTCCTGTCCGTTTCGATCCACTGATAGCCGCCGCCGCCGCCGACCACGACGCGACGGTCCAGGTCCGCGATCGCGTCTCGTTCATACCGGACGTTGCCGAAGCCGAAGAACTTCTTTGTGAAGAAGTAGTCGTACTGCGCACGAGCCCGCCACCAGTCTTCGGTCGTGTCGTCCTGGCCCGTGGTGCGGTTGCGCTGCTCGCTGGTGCCGTAGTCTGCCGCGGCCGTCGTGCGGTCTTTCTCCGACCGACGGGACACGTTGACGCTGGCGCTGACTGCCTCGGCCTTGGTGTTGCCGTGCGTGGAGCTGACGGCGCCGGAGATGGTGCCGGTCCACTTGGGCTGGGGCTTGGCCGGCGGGTTGATCGATGTCACGTCCCCAAGGGAGAACGTCTGCGGACGAAGCGTCGGGCCCTGCGCGATCGCGAACTGATTGGGATCCGCTGCGACGACGGGCTGGTGCAGGACCGTCCCGTCCTTCAGATGGATTTCCAGCGGAGAATCGCTCGTGAAGGTGGCGATGTCCTTCATGGCGATCGTGATCTGGCCGACGACGTCCCCCTTGAGAACCAGGGCTCCGTCGCCGAGACCGACGATCTTGCCGGTGACGCGGTCCCCGTTCTTCAACATCACCTGATCGGCGTGCAGAGGGGCAGAGACGGCGATGAGACAACCCAGGAGTAGCAACATTCGAGCTCGCATCGTTGATTCCTTTCCAGATTCACTGCTCCGACAAACCACGCGTGACACCACAATCGAGCGTGCCTTCATCCGGTCTGCGGACGGCTCACGGGCGACAGAACCGCTGGCCGCTGCGTCGCGACGATCCCGGGTCACGATTGAGGCGTGCCTGTTGCGCCGCGGGAACTCAGCGAACCTCGCAGTTGGGAAAGCCGATTGACCGTCCGGATCACCATGAAGATCGTAAACGCGACAATGAGGAAGTCAATGACCGTGTTGATGAACAAGCCGTAGCGAACCGCCACTTCGGGGACAGCTTCCCCCGCGGGACCTACGGTCGCTCCCTTGAGCGTGATCTGCAGGTTCTTGAAGTCGACGCCGCCCAGAAGCATTCCAACCAGCGGCATGATGATGTCATTGACGAGAGAACTGACGATTTTGCCGAAGGCGCCTCCGATGATAATTCCCACGGCCATATCCAATGCGTTGCCCTTGACCGCAAACTCCTTGAACTCCTTGAGCAGTCCCATGTTCTGTCTCCTTAGCGAGTCGGGGTTTCCATGCAACCTGTTGTCCGGAACAGGATGACCAGGCGATACGGTGGACGAGCAGGAGGTTGGATGATGCGACTTCTGCCTTCATAGAGTCCTTCACTCGTGGGGCATATCGCAGCCCCGACGGCGAGACCTCTGCCCCATTTTCTGCCAATCATACTGCTCACTGTACTCCCAGCCGTTCACACAAACAAGCGATTTCAGGAGATTCCGTGTGAAAAAAAACGTAGACCCGTCGAGCGGACCAACGCCGCACGTTCAGCCCTGCAAACGCCAGCACCAGACAGGCTCTCCCATTGAAGGAAGAGGACCTGGGAAACGGGGGCTTGCCGCTCCGGCCGTTAATTGGGGTCGAGACGGGATGGGCTGTCGTGGGGCCCTAGATTGCCAGGCCGGAAACGTCGCCGCCTTTTTGTTTCAGGGTGTCGTAATAGACCTGGAAGCGATCCTTCAAGGCCTTTACGCTTGTCTCGAGATTCGCCAGATCTCCTTTCAGACTCTTGGCCTCTTCTCCAAGCGCCTCAGTGAGCGGAATCTCCTTGACCTTGGCGACGAGCTTGTCCACGTCGGCCTGTTTAGCGAGGATCGCGTCTTTATAGGCGACGGCCGTGGCCCTGAGACTCTCGACGGTCATGTTCTGGACCTGCGTCTGCACCTCGCCGATCGGCTTCTGGACGTCGGCGTCCACGGATACGGCCTGGGCAGGCGCGGCTGTCTTCGTTCCCGTTCCTGCGGCGGGAGCAGGGGACTTCTCTTCGTCGTGATGCTTGCCGCAACCGGCCGCCATCAACATCGTGACGCTGAACACAAATGAGAGAATCGTACCGCGGTTCATCTTCATGGTATTTCCTTTCACGTGAGGTGAAGTTCTCGATTTTACTGCAGGAGCCTATGCGAAAAACGGAACCGCGTCAAGTCAAAACCACCCTAGACGCTCCGTCCCAACGATCCTTCATCTCAATGACACGAATCCGGGGTCCAGGATCAGATGGGCGACGCGCCTTTTCTGTTCTTGCTGTCTTGGCAACCTCTTTCGCAAGATGTCCTTGTGTGCTAGAATCCGCGGCCGTAGTCGCAGGATCCACTGAAGATTCCGGCGAAGAATGCACGGACGGCCCGATGGCGTCTGTCTCTGCCGCCGGTTTCCCGGTCCATTGTGTTTCGAGTCGAGCGGCAAGTTGAAAAACGCGAAATCAGGAGTCACGCATGAAAGGTCGCGTCGTTGCTTGGTTGTCGGTCCTCATTCTTTTCTCACAGGCGTCCATGACGAAATCTGAAGAATCTGTCGATCCGTATCTCTGGCTTGAAGAAGTGCGAGGGGAGAAGGCCCTCGATTGGGTCAAGGCACACAACGAATCTACCCTGGCGGTCCTGAAGGCCCAGCCGGGATTCCAGGAAACCTATGACAAGGCCCTGGACATCCTCAACTCCAAGGTGCGCATCCCGTATCCTCAGATCCGGGGCAAGTACCTCTACAACTTCTGGCAGGACGAGAAGAACGAACGGGGCCTGTGGCGCCGCACGACGCTGGCGCAGTACCGTCGCTCGTCGCCGAAATGGGAGGTGTTGCTGGACATCGACCAGTTGTGCCGGGAGGAGAACGAGAAGTGGGTCTTCAAAGGCGCCAGCGGCCTGTATCCCGACTACAACCGGTTCCTGGTTCAACTGTCGCGGGGCGGCGGCGACGCGGTCGTCGTTCGCGAGTTCGACGCCGACGCTCGGCAGTTCGTCAAGGACGGATTCTATTTGCCCGAGGCCAAGAGCGACGTCTCCTGGCGCGATCGGGATTCGATCTACGTGGGGACGGACTTCGGCGCTGGCAGTCTCACCGAGTCCGGCTATCCCCGCGTCGCCAAGCTTTGGAGGCGGGGCACGCCTCTGAGCAGCGCAGAGTTGGTGTTCGAGGGCGACGTGAAGGACGTCGAGGTCGGTTGCGCGACGATCAACACGCCGGAGCGGCGTTACGACGTCATTCATCGTGGAATCACGTTCTACACGGCGAACACCTTCGTCATCGAAAACGGCACACCCCTCAAGATGGAGATCCCGGACGACGCGGATTTCGGCGGTTTCTTCAAGAACCAGATGCTGGTCCGGCTCAAGTCGAATTGGACGCTCGGCCGCAGCACGTACAAGCAGGGCTCCCTGATCGGCATCGATTACGACAAGTACCTCAAGGGGGATCGGGCGTTCAGCGTGATCGTCGAACCCAACGACCGATCGAACGTCGTCTCCTACGCCGGCACTCGCGACATCCTGCTGGTCCTGATGCTGAACAACGTGCGGAGCGAATTGCACGCCTTTCGGCTGAAGGACGGCCGCTGGGCGGGGGTGCAGGTCGACGCCCCCAGGCTCGGCACGCTGGGCATCGTGTCGACGGACGAATGGTCGAACCAGTACTTCCTGAGCTATCAAGGCTTCCTGACGCCTACGAGCCTCTACCACGTGTCCGACGAAGGCAAGATGAAGAAGCTCAAGACGCTGCCGCCGTTCTTCAATGCGAAGGGGCTCGTGACTGAGCAGCTCGAAACGATCTCCAAGGACGGCACCAAGGTTCCGTACTTCGTCGTGCGGTCCCAGAAGATGAAGACCGACGGGACGAATCCGACGCTCCTGTACGGCTACGGCGGCTTCGAGATCGAGATGCTGCCCAGTTATTCGGCGACGACGGGCGCCGCTTGGTTGGCCAAGGGCGGTGTCTACGTCCTGGCGAACATCCGCGGCGGCGGCGAGTTCGGTCCGGCCTGGCACCAGGCGGCCCTCAAGGAGAATCGCCAGCGGGCCTACGATGACTTCGCCGCGGTGGCGGAGGATCTGATCCGACGCGGCGTCACCTCGCCCGAGCACCTGGGGATCATGGGCGGCTCCAACGGCGGCCTGCTCATGGGCGTCGAGCTCACCCAACGGCCGGACCTGTACAAGGGCGTCGTGTGCCTCGTGCCGCTTCTGGACATGAAGCGGTACCACAAGCTGCTGGCCGGGGCCAGTTGGGTCGCGGAGTACGGCAACCCCGACGTGCCGGAGGAGTGGGCCTACATCAGCAAGTACTCGCCGTATCACAACGTCCGGGCCGACGTAAAATACCCCGAGGTGTTCTTCTACACCTCCACGGCGGACGACCGCGTCCACCCGGGTCACGCGAGGAAGATGGCGGCTCGGATGGAAGAGATGGGACACAAGGTCTACTATTACGAGAATCTTGAGGGCGGCCATGCGGCGGCGGCGACCAACAAGCATCAGGCCCTGCGCACCGCTTTGACCTACAGCTATCTCTGGATGCAGCTCAAGTAGCGAACGAGTCTTTGCGGCGTCGCAGTTCGGCCAGAACCTCCTGCGGGGAGGCGTTGGCCATTCCCAACGCCTCCTTCACATGGGGATCGTTCGCTCTCAGGAAGATGTTCGCGGCCCTCTCCTGGGCGATGGTTGAGGGAACGGTCGGCTGGCCGTACTCGACGGCTCTTTCCACCTGGGCCAGGCGGTCTCGGAACCGGCGGTCCGCCGGCGCGGTTGCCACGGCGAACTCACAATTCTCCAAGGCGTAGTCATGCCCGCAGAAAACAAGGGTTTCGGCGGGCAAAGCCGCGAGTCTCTGCAATGATTCCCACATCGTGGCGGCATCGCATTCCAGTAGCCGGCCGCAGCCGCTGACGAAGAGGGTGTCCCCGGTATATACGACGCCCGGCTCGTCGCCAACGTTCGAACGCACGAGGTAGCAGACCGACGCGCGCGTATGCCCCGGCGTGGCGATCACCGTCATGCGAAGGTCTCCAAGCGTCAGCGTCTGGCCGTCGGATGTTACGTGGTCGCAGGCCGGAATGAGGCTGCGGTCGACGCCAATCACCTGGCAGCGCGACTGCGACCGCAACTCGGCGGCGCCGGCGACATGGTCCCAGTGCTGATGTGTCAGGAGGATCGCCTCGACGCGGCGTTGACGCTTCGCAAGCGCGTCCAGGACGACGGCCGCGTCGCCGGGGTCGACGACGAGCGCTCGGTCGCCTCCGCAAGGCTGGAGATAGCACAGATTGTCGGTGAATGTCGGGATCGGAATCGGTCTTGTCATGAGCCCTGCCCTCAAGTTCCAGGATTCCCCGCCGCCGGCCCCTGCCTGTGATCGGCGTTTCTGGGGAACACGGGCCAGCCTATCTTCCGGCCTGTCGGCCGTCAAGGTGGGGCCGAGATCTCAGCAACAAGGGCGCAGACGTCTCTGGCCGATCTCTGTAAATTGTCAATCCTGGTTGATCCGCCGGGCCCAAGACCCCGGAGGAGGGCAAGCCGGGGTTAACCCTGGCTTATGCCCGGGGTTTTCCAGTCAAGGGCGATCTCGCACATGACGATGCAGCCCGTGACTCAGGGTTCCGCGGTGGGCCCCCCGGCAGATCAACGTGAGCAGCACCTCTGGGAGCTTCATTGGTGTGGATCGACCGCTCGGATTGTCACGCCCGGAAGGAAGGAGGATCTGGTGGACAGACTGGAGCCGACTGTATTCATTATCGACGGCGATGCGAATGATCGCCAGGCGTTGCATCGCCTGATGGAATCCGTCCGGCTTCGCGTGGAGGGGTATTCCACGACGGACTCCTTCCTGAAAGGATACGATCGGCACCGGCCGGGCTGTCTGATCCTCGAGGTCCGCATCAAGAGCAGGAGCGGAGTCGATCTGCTCCGCCGACTCAGGGGAGAAGGGATTTGCATCCCCGCCATCTTCTTGACACGGTATGGCGACATTCCACTGGCGGTTCAGGCCATGCGGGAGGGGGCATTCGACTTCCTCGAGAAGCCTGCGCACGAGCAGTACTTGCTCGACCAGATCCATGCAGCCATCGTACAGGATGCCAGGAGTCGCCGGGAGGAGATGGAGCGTCGCGAGATTGTAAAGCGTCTGGAGACGCTCAGCGAGAGGGAGAAGGACATTCTCGCCGAGATTGTCGCAGGCAAGACGAACAAGGCGATGGCAAGTCAGTTCGGGGTCGCAGTCAAGACGGTGGAATTCCACCGTGCGAACATCATGAAGAAGATCGGCGTCGGCAACGTCGCCGAACTGGTCTGCCGCCTGCTTCGAGGCGGCTGGGACCTGTGCGAAAGCCGCCCAACGGGCGACGGCCGCCGGGCCCGCAGCCGTGGTTAACCCCAGTTCACCCCTGGAACTTTCCAATGAATCGACATGCCCTGCGTGTCGATCCCTTCAGCGTCCTGAACCGCATAGCCGTGCGGAGGTTGTGACATCCTTGCAAGCAAGGTCTCTCGCCCAGGCGTGGGCTCGGGCCACAGCGACGGCGGCGGAGAAACCACTTAAATCGAAACAAGAGGAAGGAGTGAGACAATGACGACAGACGCATCAGAGAGCAAGAGCAGTCGAGCGATGGACAATCTCAAGAACGACAACAAGTACCTCACGTTCGCCCTGGGGGCCGAGGAGTACGGCGTGGAGATCCTCAAGGTCCGCGAGATCATCGGGTAC
>JAAYVJ010000222.1 GCA_012517265.1 Planctomycetota bacterium
ATATTGTGCGGGTTGAAAGGACGAGCGTGAGCTCGAACTGAGGACTCGTGCGGTTCGTGACCGCCGATACCCTGGATGGGGGGATGCGAGTATGCCAGGGGCTTCCTCTCCGTGCTGGTGAAAGCAATACTGCTGTCAACGAAATGCGCCTCGCGAATAGTCCTTCACAGCAGCCGATCTACCATTTGAAATAGCAGCCGTAGTGGCGGTAGAACAGGCCGATGGCTCGCATCGCGAAGATTGCGACGACCTGCACCAGGAGGTTGACGCCCAGGGCCAGGACGGTGCTTGCCGGCGGGGCCCCCGGTTCGTATTGGGTGGTCCGCGTCTCGATGATGCACGCGGCGGTCAGCAGGGCGCCGGCCGTCAGGTAGGGGAAAAGAGCGCGGGGCAGGGGGGCCAGCAGGTAGTCCGGCCGGAGCAGGGAGAAGGTCCCGCCCACCGCGGTCGTCAGGATCGCGGCGGGAAAGAGGAGCAGGCCGCCCACCAGGAGGACTTGCAGGAGACGATGGAGGAGCGTGGCGCCGGTGAACAGCGTCTCGAAGGTGACGCCGCTGTCCCGAGTCAGCGACAGGGCGAGGATGAACGGCAGCTCGACCAGGAACAGCGTGTAGAGGAACGTGAACATCGGGCCCAGGACGTACAGGAGGAACGTGATCGAGGTGCCCAGTTCGATCTCCGGGAGCTCGTCGTCGTCGATCGCGGTATGGGAGATGACGTTCAGGTAGAAGCCGAACAGCCAGCCCCAGATGATGAAGCTCGATATGAAGTTCAGACAGCAGGCCCCGGCCAGGAAGAACCGAAAGCACACGACCGCGACGACGAAGGCCAGGGGCGTGACGTTTCGGGGATTGAAGAGCACCTTCCAGGTGTCGAGGAAGACCGCGCGATAGAAACCGGGGATCGGGTCTGCCTTGGGTTCGGGTTCCGGCGCGTCCTTCTTGGCCTTCTGGAAACTCTCGGCGGGGATGAAGAACCTCTGCTGGCAACTGAGGCACTTGGCCCGCTTGCCGGCGTGCTTGCCGTCGAAGGCGATCAGGGCGCCGCAATGAGGGCAGTTGAATTCGATGGTCATGGCTTGCCGATCTTGAACGGTTCGAAATCCAAAGCTCGAATATCGAAATCCGAAACAAATCCAAAGCGCCAAACCCCAATGACCGAAACACTATCGCACGCCCGGCTCCAGTCGTCTTGAATTTCGAGCTTTGGTCATTTGGATTTGTTTCGGATTTCGAGTTTTGTGCTTTCCTCTTTGGTCCCACCTCTCGGGCTCAATCCCGCTGCATGCAATCCACGAAGGCCTTCGTGTCGTTGGCCCACTTCTGCGCTTCGAGCAGGTCGATCTCGCCCTGCTTGACGAGGATCGACAGGTGTTTCTCCAGCGTGATCATCTTTTCGTCCGGCCTGTTCCGCGTCTTGGTCTGGAGTTGCGAGTAGAGCTGCTCGATCTTGCCGGTCCGGATCAGGTTGGCCACCGCGTAGGTGTTGTTGAGGATCTCCATCGCGATCACCCGGCCCTGGCCGTTCTTGCGGGGGACCAGCTTCTGGCTGACCACGTAGGCCAGGCCCAGAGAGAGCTGGTTGCGCACCTCGGCCTGTCGGCCCTCGGGGAAGTAGTCCAGGATGCGGGTGATGGAGCCCGTCACGTCGCGGGTGTGCAGGGTGGAGAACACCAGGTGCCCGGTCTCGGCGGCCATCAGGGTCATCGCGATCGTCTCGGCGTCGCGCATCTCGCCGACGAAAATGACGTCCGGGTCCTCCCGCATCATCTCCTTGAGCCCGTCGTAGAAACTCTTGACGTCCCGCCCGACCTCCCGCTGGGAGATGATCGAGTACTTCTGGGGCAGGATGTACTCGATGGGGTCCTCGACCGTGAGGATCCGGCAGGCGTTCTTCTCGCTGATCCGCCCGATCAGCGAGGCGATCGTGGTGGACTTGCCGGCGCCGGTGATGCCGGTCAGGAGGACCAGGCCGGAGTTGAGGTTCAGGATGTCCTCCCAGACGTTGTTGGCGAAGCCGATCTTCTCGATGGGCGGCACGTCGAGGGACAGGGCCCGGATTGCGGCGGCCAGGCCGTCGTTCTCGCGGAAGACGTTGATTCGAAACTGCAGGGACCCCATGCGATACGAGCCGTCGACGCTATGGTCCGTCTGGAGCTTTTTGATGCTGTGATCCTTGAGCAGGGGGAAGATGAGTTGTCGGGCGATCTCCGGCGTGACGACGGGGCCCTTGAGCTTCACCAGATCGCCGTCGATGCGGTAGGCCGGCGGGGCGTTGACCTTGATGTGGAGGTCCGAGACCCGCATGGCCCCATGCTCCTCGAAGTACTTGAGCATGTCCATGATGCTGAACTTGCCAAGGTTCTCGGTCGGGTACACCTTCGCCGTGGGGGAGTATTCCTCGGTCATATCGTTCTCCGCTGCAACCAGGTCCGGACGCCGTGCCGATCTGCTGTCTCCAACAGGGCCATTCCATTATACCTGGGGCGAGGAGGGATGCAAAGGGCCGAACAAGGCGGCGGACAAATTCGAAGTCCGAAGCACGAAACTCCAAACAAATCCCAATGCCCCAATGCTCAATGACCGAAACGCCGTCGCACTCACGGGGACCGCGGGTTTGGTCGTTGGGGTTTGAACTTTGAGATTGTTTCGGGTTTCGAGTTTCCGGGCCTCCTGCCCGGCTACTTCTTCCTGGTGCTCTGGAGGTACCATTCCTGCACGTTCTTGGCGAGGATCTGGACGTCCCGGTTGGCCATGATGTGCTCGACGACGGTCGGCGGGACTTTCAGCTTGACCATGGCCTTCTGGACCCGGTCCCAAAGCCGCTTCTTCTTGGCGTCCGTGTCGGCCATGTACAACTCGCTGACAAGCTCCTGGAGCTTGGTCAGCATGATGGTGTCCAACTGATTGTAGTAGTTGGAGATGATTCCTTGCTGGTACGCCGTATATTCCTGTTTGGCCATGATTTCCTGCCTTGTTCGTTCGAGTCTGTCCGAGTCTTGACAGGCTGCTTGTATCGCAACCGGGATAAGAAATCAAGAGGACGGAAGTTGCCGGGGGTTTTTGCTGGTCTTCCCGCAAGGGGCGGCTATAATCTTCGCGAACATGGACCGGGCTGGAGGCCCGGCCTGCTGAGGACACGTGACTCACCGGTATGCAGTATAGAATCGTATTGATGGGTATGCTGCTGCTGGCGTCGGGAGCTGCCGGCGCAGGCGGCGACGGCTCGACGGATCGGCCGCCCCAGGGCGCCTCGGGGAGCGTGGCCTCCGCACGCCCCGACCAAGCGAGCGGGGATCTGTATCTGACGGCCGGAACGCTTCTGAGCGAGAGACTCGGCTCAGGCCAGAGCGTGTTGCTGTGCCAGGACGGCGTCGAGCTGGTCGTGGGCGACCGCAGGCTGGCTTCGGAGCGAGCGGTCGTGTGGGTCGTGGCCGGGACGCTCGCGGGGGAGAAATCGACCCCCTCTAACCAGATCCAGGTCTATCTGGCCGGGCGGGTGTCCGACCAGCACCTGAAGGACAAGTCCGACCCTTCGCTGGTCGTCACCGTTCTGGAGCAGGGCAAGACCTCCGTAGTCAAGACGGACTTGGCGGGCGCGATCTTCCTCACGGCCCGGAAGAAGGACCAACCGGGGGATCTTCGCAGCCGGCCCTTGTATCAGGAGGCGGCTGCGGGCTTCCTGCAGGCGGGGCTGAGCCCGCTGCCGGCGCCTGAGCCCTCCGCCAAGCCGGCCAGGCGTGAGCCCAATGAGCCGACCGCCGGGTATACGATCACCATCAGTCCGGTGTCGAGCGTGATGCCCAGGATTCAGACGAGCGTCGAGCAGGGCGAGGAAATCATCACGCACATGGGCCGCTCGCACCTCACCTGGCAGGAGCCCAACGATCGGAGCAACCGGGTGAATGTGATCGAGCTGGAGGCGGACTGCCTGGTCGTATGGCGCACCGAGGCCGATCCGAATGCCAAGGGTGTTTCCCCTGACGGAGACCGCAAGACCGGCGTCAGCGCGGTCTACGTTTCGGGCGACGTGCTCCTGACCCAGGGCGAGCGGACGATCCGGGCCGACGAGATGTACTATGACCTCCGCAACCGGCGAGCCCTGGCCCGCAACGTGGTGCTCAAGAGCTACGACGCGGTCCGCAACATCCCCATCTATGTGTGGGCCAAGCAGCTTCGGCAGGTGGGGGAAAACACGTTCGAGGCAGATGACGTCGTCCTGACGTCGAGCGAGTTCTGGACCCCGCAGCTTTCGCTGGAGGCCGCGAAGATCCGTATCATCGACAATCGCAAGAGCGAGGGCTCCGAGGTCTTGCCCTCGGACAGCGACTTCGACGTGGTGTTGCGCGACGTCCAGTTCAAGGTCGGCAACACCCCGGTGCTGGACTTGCCCAAGGTCCACAGCGACCGCCAGAGGCCGGAGCTGCCGATTCGCAGCGTTCGCATGGGGCACGATACGACCTACGGCACTTCCGTGGAGACTCGCTGGTGGCTCAGCCGGTTATTGGGGCTACGCGAGCCCGAGGGGACGGACGGTTCAGTGTCCGTGGACTACTACGGTCAGCGCGGGCTCGGGGGCGGAGTCGACCTTCGCTACGAAAGGGAGAACTACTTCGGCTCGATCCTGGGCTACATCATCGAGGACAACGGCGAGGACCGGCTCAGCCGAACCCGCAAGGACGTCGACGTGCCCCAGGACACGCGCGGCCGGTTCCGGTTCCAGCATCGCCAGTTCCTGCCGTACAACTGGCAGGTCACCGCGGAGGCCAGCTACCTGTCGGACGAGAACTTTTTGGAGCAGTTCTATCGGTCGGAGTTCAACGTGGGCAAGGAGCAGGAGACGCTGCTGTACCTCAAGCGGATCCAGGACAACTGGGGTCTGTCGTTTCTCGGAAAGACGCGGATCAACGACTTCGTCGACCAGGTGGAGGAACTGCCGACGGCGGAGTACCACCTCACGGGCCAGTCCCTGTTTGACGACCGGTTGACGTTCTACAGCGACAATCAGATCAGCCGCTACCGGTACCGATACGATCCCGACAACACGATGAGCAACCCGGACGACTACTTCACTTTCACCGGGACCCGCAACGAGCTCGACATGCCGTTGTCGGCGGGTTCGTTCAAGGTTGTTCCGTTCGTCGCCGGAACGTTCGGTTATGAGGACGGAACCGGTTTTGTCTCCACTCTCGACGACGGCGTCGTCGAGAGCCAAGACGCCATCGCGATCGGCGAGGGCGGCGTGCGGATGTCCATGCAGCCCTTCTGGTGCGTGTACCCCGATGTGGAATCCCGGTTGTGGGATCTTCACCAGCTTCGTCACACGATCCAGCCGAGCGCGACCGCGGTCAGCTACATCGAGAGCAATGAGGTGGCCGAGCAGCGCGACACCGTGGATCTCGGGATCTCCCAGCGATGGCAGACCAAGAGGGGCCCCCTGGGGAGCCGCCGGACGGTCGATTGGCTCCGGTGGGATGTGGATTTCGTCTGGATCGCCAATTCGAGCGGCGAGATCGCCGGCCCCGATCATTTCCTTTGGAGCGAGCCGTTCATTCCCCTGGTCAACCGCGACGGCCGGGTGATCGCGCCGCTGGACCGGAGAACGACCGGCATGTTCGGCCCGCGGCAGAACTACGTCAGCACGGAAACGATCCTGCGGCTGACCGACACGACCTCGATCTTGGGTGACGCATATTTCGACATGCAGACCGGAGTCATGGAGCAGCTCGATCTGGGCTTTTCCCGGCTGGTCTGGCCGAGCCTGACCTATTACGTGGGCAGCCGCTACTTGCGCGAGGTGGACAACACGCTGGGAGAGCACGGCTCGACCGCGTTGACCTTTGCCGCGACGTACACGCTGGACCCGCGATACACGGTCGTTCTGGCCGAGCAATATGATTTCGACTACGGGGCGAACATTCGGACGGACGTTACGCTGATCCGCAAGTATCACCGGACGAATCTGGCGTTGACGTTCAGTGCCGACGACTCCCTGGACGAGCAGCGGATCGTGCTGAGCCTGTGGCCGGAGGGCATTCCCGAGTTGGCGATCGGCATGCGAAGATACATGGAGCTCGGGGCGTCGGACGTGTATTACTAGTCGGAATGGGCAAGCCGGGAAAACCGGAATGGGGCTGGATTTGGCGCGGGATCTGGAGTATAAGAAGAACTCCCGGCGTTCTGACGTGGAGGCCGGGTTCGCTGGAGTGGCGGAAGGTTGAATGGTTTTGTAAGGAGCAGAATATGCCGTTAGTCAGCACCAAGAAGATGTTCCAGATGGCGTACAAGAACGGGTATGCCATCGGGGCGTTCAACGTCAACAACATGGAAATCACGCAGGGCATCGTCGAGGCCGTCGCGCAGGAGAAGGCCCCCTTGATTCTGCAGATTTCTCGCGGCGCCCGCGAGTACGCCAAGAACAGTTACCTCAAGGCCATTATCAACGTGGCGGTCGCTGAGAACCCGGACATTCCGATTGCCATTCACCTCGACCACGGCGACACGTTCGAGACGTGCAAGCAGTTCATCGACGACGGGTTCACCTCCGTGATGTACGACGGCTCGCACCTGCCCTTTGAGGAGAACATCGCGATCACCAAGAAGGTCGTGGAGTACGCCCACCCTCGCGGCGTGGTCGTCGAGGCCGAGTTGGGCCAGTTGGGCGGGATCGAAGAGGATGTCGTTGGCGTGGACGACGTAAGCAAGCACATCGCCGACCCGGACCAGGCGGTGGAGTTCGTCAAGAGGAGCGGCTGCGATTCCCTGGCCATCGCCTGCGGCACCAGCCACGGCGCATACAAATTCAAGACCGAACCGAAGCTGGCGTTCGACGTTATAGAGAAGATAGGAAAGTTGATGCCGGGATATCCGCTCGTCATGCACGGGTCCAGCAGCGTGCTGCCGGAATTCCGGGATCTGATCAACAAGTACGGCGGCAAGATGCCCGGCTCGATGGGCGTTCCGGAAGCGATGATCACCAAGGCCTCGAAAATGGCCATCTGCAAGGTGAACATCGACACGGATCTTCGCATGGCCCTGACCGCCAAGATCCGTCAGGTCTTCGCGGAGAAGCCCGGCGAGTTCGATCCCCGCAAGTACCTGGGGCCCGGCCGTGACGCCATTCGCGAGATGGTCCGTCACAAGCTCCAGGTTCTCGGTTGTGCCGGGAAGGCGAAGGAGTGCCTGTAGCATTGATGATTGAGCCTCGGTGATTGGCGTCCTCCTTTGCCAATCATCCGTGCTCAGTCATGGAAAGGAGCGGTTCGTTGGAGTCGCACAAGTCAGACAAGCCGGATTCGGTCGGCAAGGGGCTGGTCATGAGTAGTCGAAGCGCCCGCGTGACGTTTGTCGTGCTGTTCTCCTGTGCCGCCGCGCTGGTGCTGGTCTGCTGGTTCGGCAGCTATAGTTGTTCGGCGCGGTCCGAGCGGATGGAGATCGTCAAGGTCGCCTCGACCGGCAACTTGGCGATCCCTGCGGCGTCGGAGGATTCGTCTTCCCAGGAACCCGTCGCGGCGGTGTGCCGCATGATCTATCACGGGCAGTTCGCCCAGGCCGAGAAGTTCACACAGCAGACAGGCCTTTCGGACAAGCCCGAAGTCCGGCAGCTCGCGGAGATCATCAGCCAGTACGAGCAGATCGACGCCCGGCGAAAGGCCTCTCGAGAAGAGGCGTTCCGCAAGGAGCTGGAGCAATTGACCCGGCTCAAATCAGCGGGTGTACTCGACCGGCCCGACAAGATCGTGGCGTCCGAGTGGGACGAGGACGCCGCCGAAAGCACAAGCGTACGCGACTCCAACGAACCGAACGATCTCCCCGACGTCCTGGCGGTCATCGCCCGGGCCGAGGAGTTCGCCGACAGCCGGCAGAAGAAGGAACTCCTTTCTGATGCCTACGTCCAGAAAGCCATGCAACTGGCGGTCGATCGCAGCGCCGGTCTGGAAACCCACGGCAAGTGGCTGGACGCCTACACGAACTACTTCTACTGGTTGCAGGCCATCGATCCGAACAACAAGGGGTATGCGGACCACTCCGAAGAGCTTCTGGATCAGGCCAGCATCGCGGCGTCGTTCCAGGACAGCCCGTGCGAGTCCCGCAAGGAACGATACGAGGGCGTCGAGAAACGGATGCTCAGCAAGGCCATCGAAGCCCTGGATCTGCACTACGTCAACCCGATCGACTACTCCAAGATGGCGACGAAGGCCATCAGGCGGTGCGAGCTTCTGGCCGAGGTGCTGTCGCTGGTTTTCGCCAACGGGGGCGATCCCAACAACGGGCATTCCCTGACGCCTCCGCAGCCGGACAAGGTGGCGGCGTGGTCGAAGGCCTTGGAAGCCCTGCGGGGCGAGGTTGAGAAATCCTCGAAGGGTTTCGACAAGGACGACTTCCTGGCCGTACTGGACAAGGTGCTGGCCGTCAACGACAGCACCGTCGATTTGCCTCAGCAACCTCTGGTGGCGCATTTCTCGGAGGCGGCCCTGGGCGTGCTGGATCCATACACCGTGATGGTCTGGCCCCGCCAGGTGCAGGATTTCGAGAAGATGATGACCAATGAGTTCACGGGCATCGGCATCGAGATCTCCAAACCCAAGGGGCTTCTGACCGTGGCCAGCCTGCTGCCGGACACTCCGGCCTACCGGTCCGGCCTGGACGCCGGCGACGTGATCGAATCGGTCGACGGCCTCCCCACGAAGGACATGAGTCTGATCTGCGCCGTCAAGAAGATCACGGGCCCCAAGGGCTCCAAGGTCACCCTCTCGGTCCGTCACCGCGGGGCTGAGGCCGCCGAGCTGATCACGCTCACGCGGGACCGGATCATCGTCCCCACGATCCGCGGCTGGCAGCGCACGGCCGACGGGAAGTGGCGGTACATGATCGACGAGACAGAGAAAATCGGTTACGTGCGGGTCACGAGTTTTTCCGGCGAGACGGCCGGCGACCTCGAAGACACGCTCGATGCGCTCGAAGCCAAGGGTCTGAAGGCCTTGATCCTGGATCTGCGTTTCAACACGGGCGGTCTGCTGGACAGCGCGGTGGACATCTGCGACAAGTTCATCGACGACGGGCTCATCGTTCGCACCCAGCCCAAGCCGAACATGATCCCGTCGTATGAGTACGCCCACCGCAGGGGCACCCATCCAAACTATCCCCTCGTGGTTCTGATCAACTCCGGTTCGGCCAGCGCGTCGGAGATCGTGGCCGGTGCCTTGGCCGACGAGAAGCACGAGCGGGCGGTGCTCGTCGGCACCCGAACGCACGGCAAGGGCAGCGTTCAGGGCATCACCCACTACCCCGGCGGCGGGGCGCAACTGAAGTACACCATGGCCTATTACCACCTCCCCTCGGGCCAGCGCGTCAGGAGCCGTGAAGAGGTCGAGAAGGAAGGACGCAAGGACTGGGGGGTCGGGGCCGACGTGGAAGTCAATCTGACCAGCAAGGAGCTTCGCGAAATGCTGGATGTCCAGAGGGACAACGATGTCCTCATTCAGGCGCGCCAGGACGGCAAGGAGACGACGCCGGTCAAGAAACGAAGCGTGGAAGAGACACTCCAGGCGGATTCTCAACTGGCTGTCGGTGTGTTGGTCGCCAAGACCAAGCTGATCGAGGCCGGCGCGCTGGCGGCCAAGTAAGGGCGGGGATTTGTTCCCCGGGAGTGATTCAGTTGACCACCCAAGCGGATACCAGCAGGTTCGAACAACAAAGACAGGAGAAGATGGGGCAGATCGCGGCCCTGGGGATCGATCCCTACGGTTCCCGCTACGAGGACGTCGAGCCGACGTCTTCGGTGCGGGCCCGATACCAGGAGGACGTCGAGGGCCAGAAAGCCCGCTGCGCCGGGCGGATCGTGCTGCTGCGGGACATCGGCAAGCTGATCTTCATCACGCTGCGCGACCGCAGCGGGACCATCCAGGTCGGGCTGAGCAAGAGCCTGAGCCCGAATCAGTGGCCGCTGGCCAAGCTGCTGGACCTGGGCGACCTGATCGGCGCCGACGGCCGGCTCGGCCGGACCAAGACCGGCGAATTGACCATCTGGGTCGAAGAGGGCGGCCTGACCTTCCTGAGCAAGTGCCTGTATCAGCCTCCGGAGAAATGGCACGGCCTGGCGGACGTCGACCAGCGATATCGCCAGCGTTATGTGGACCTCTGGGCCAATCCCGAGGTCATGGAGCGGTTCAAGGCCCGCAGCGAGATCGTCGCCACGGTCCGGCGGTTCCTCACGGCCCGAGGCTTTCTCGAGGTCGAGACTCCCATGATGCAGACCATCGCCGGCGGGGCGGCGGCCCGGCCCTTCATCACGCACCACAACGCCCTGGACATCGACCTGTACCTGAGAATCGCGCCGGAGCTGTTCCTCAAGCGGCTTCTGGTCGGCGGCATGGAGCGGGTCTTCGAGATCAACCGCAACTTCCGCAATGAAGGGCTCGACCGCCAGCACAACCCTGAATTCACGATGGTCGAGGTCTATCAAGCCTACGGCAACTACCACGTGATGATGGACTTGACGGAGGAACTGGTCGGTGCGTGCATCGAGGCCATCGGCTCGGGCACGAAGATCCGGTTCGGCGAGAACCAGATCGAGTTCAAGCGGCCCTGGCGGCGGGCGAAATACGCCGAATTGCTGAAAGAATTCAGCGGCTGCGACGTCGACGATATCAAGGCGATTCGGGCCAAGGCCCGCGAGCTGAAGATCGAGGACGCCGGGATGGACGACGCGGTCGTGACCAACGAGGTGTTCGAGACCACCGTCGAGCACAACCTCATGGATCCGACCTTCGTCATCGACTATCCTGCGATCCTGTGTCCTTTGGCGAGGCCCAGCAAGGTCGACCCGCGGTATGCGGAGCGGTTCGAGCTGTTTGTCTCGGGCATGGAGCTGGCCAACGCCTACACGGAGCTGAACGATCCGGCGATCCAGTACGAAAACTTCCGCCGGCAGTTGCGGGGCCAGGAAGAATCGATCACGAAGATGGACATCGATTACGTCGACGCCCTCAAGTACGGCATGCCCCCGGCGGGCGGCCTGGGCATTGGAATCGACCGGCTCGTCATGCTGCTGACCGGCGCCACGACGATCCGCGATGTGATCCTGTTCCCCCTCCTGAAGCCCGTGACGGCGGAGAACAAGTGAGAGATCTTCAGCCTCGGCGTTCAGGGCAGGTTTCCGGCGCACGTGTCACTTTGCAGCGGTTGTGAGAGCGGATGCTAAAACTTTTCCTGTGGCTGAAGTACCTACGCAAACGGCGGATCATCCTGCTGAGCATCGCGGCCGTGGCGATGTCGGTTTCTCTGCTGATCGTCGTGGCCAGTCTGTTCACCGGGTTCATCGCGATGTTCGAGCGCAGCGCGGTCGAGATGATCGGCGATGTGACGATCGCGGCGCCGGGGAATCTCACGATCGCCAAGTACCCCGAACTCATTAACCGCCTGGAGAGGCTGGACGCGGTGGAAGCCGCCACGGCCAGCCTGTCTTCCGAGGGCCTCTTGTACCTGGGGCAGGGCAACGTACGCTTTGTGAGCGTCTGGGGGATCGAGCCGGTGAGCAGGTCCCGCGTGACGGGGTTCAAGACGGCTCTGATTCTCCAGGGGAAGATGGAGGGGGAGCTCTCTTTCGCGGTGCCGGATGCGCCGGGCGAGATTGGCGGGTTTGTCGGCATCGGCGTCGTGAGCGAGCCGAATGACCTGACCGACGAGTACGACCGGGAGGGCGCTCTCAAGGAGTTCATCGGCCGCCGGATCACCGTGACGACGGGGACTGTGGACTCCGGAACGGACTCCAACCAGCCCGAGATTCCCAAGAGGAGAGTGATCCCGTTCCGCGTGGTGGATCTGGTCTTTGCCGGCGTGCACGATCTGGACAGCGGCTTCGTGTATCTGCCGATCGACGCGCTCCAGAGGGAACTGTACCCTGGCAAACCGGGCCAGTTGGCGACACGGATCAGTGTTCGGCTCAAGCCTGGCGTGGACGCCTACCAGGCGGCGAACGACATTCGGGAACTGTGGGGGGAGTTCGCGGAGCGGGAGCTGGGCTGGAGCGTCTTCAACATCGTCGACACCGACATCTACACGGCAATGCAGTTGCAGGGGCCCTACGTCGCCGAGATCAAGAAGCAGATGGGTGTCTTGCTGTTGATCTTCGGCGTCGTGAGCTTCAGCGTGGTTGTCCTGGTCTTCTGCATCTTCTACATGATGGTCAAGCTCAAGCAGAGGGACGTCGCGGTCATCAAGAGCTGCGGGGCATCGAGCACGTCGGTTGTCGGGCTGTTCCTGGGATTCGGAGTCTCTGTCGGCGTCATGGGCTCCGGCATCGGCACGATTCTGGGATGCCTCATCACGCGGGACATCAACGAGATCGAAAACTGGATTCGGATCGTTTTCGGCCTCAAGCTCTGGAGGAGCAGCATCTACATGTTCAGCCGGATTCCTAACGAAGTGGACTGGTCGTTCACGCTGCCGATCGTGGGGCTGGCCGTTCTGGCGGCGGCTCTGGGGGCCCTGATCCCGGCATTCGTGGCCGCCAGGACCCGGCCGGTCGAGGTGTTGCGGTATGAATGACCGGAGGATCTTTCATCCCCCACGCAGGTCCGATCCGCGATCTTGCAGACCTTCCTGGAAGGGGCTCTCGTGTACAAGCTGATCCTGATCATCCGGTATCTGTTCAAACGACGGATCACGTACTTCGCGACGGCGGCGGTGGCGCTGTGCGTGTTCATCGTCGTGGTGGTGATGACCGTGATGTCGGGCCTGGTCGGCGAGTTCAAAGAGAAGAACCACGATTTCGTCGGCGACTGCGTCGTCGGGACGGAGTCCCTGGTTGGCTTCCCGTACTACGAACGCTTCATGGACAGGTTGAAGGACAGCGGATTTGTGGTGGGCGCCTCGCCGGTGGTGAGGAACTACGCGCTGCTTGCGCTGACGGACCACGCGATTAAGAAGGGCGTCGAGATCCTGGGGCTCGATCCGAATCTGCACATCCAGGCCACGAGTTTCGGCCGCAGTCTGCACTTTCGCGCCGCCCAGCCGGAGAAGGCGTTCGTTCCGATCACCGATCCCAACGCCACGGGCTGCGTCTGGGGCGTCGATGTGATCCTGCTGCGAAACGCCCAGGGCCAGTACAGCTATGGCGCCCGGCCGCCACGGTTGCCTCTGACGCTGACATGTTTTCCGTTGACCGCGAAGGGAGCGTTGGCCGGGGTCGGCAGCAATCCCGCGCAGACCGAGGACTTCGTCTACAGCGACTACTCGCACACCGGAATCGCCCGGGTCGATGGG